>CALHGI010000669.1 GCA_938029995.1 uncultured cyanobacterium
GGGATGGCTGCTGGCGTTTTATCGCGTTGCATCCACCGTTAAGGCTGGGGATGCTCAGCGCTATCCATTAGCTGGGGTCTGTAATTAGCGCTAGTTCTATGCGCTCATCTGACATTGGATTAATTTCAGCCCGAATATTAGGACCAAAGAATTTTTGTATTTTTTCGTGCTTTTCCTGCCAGGTATCCAGGGGCATATAGGGGGAGTCAAACTCTAGCACTAGGGTATAGGCTCCGTTCCGCAGTTCTTCCCGCAGACCACTGAGCACAGGGCGCTGCCTATCATTGGGGCTAAGACCAAGGCGCTCTAGGGCAATATCAAGGTGGGCTTCTTGACCATAGCGATAGCGGGTGACGTCTTTGCGTACCTGATTTTGGGTTTGGGTGGCTGTTTTATCCCTGAGTTCAATCACCGTATCGCTGGGCTCTTGGCTGTAGGGTACCGGTTCTAACTCAGCCGCCCGCAATGCCGCTCCCCCTAGCAAAATCGGGATTCCATAGAAAAAACCCGCTAAGTTCAACGTAGCCATATCCCTGAAATAGGCGACAAAGCCAACGATGGTCAGGATAGACCCGACTGAGAGTAAAACACCACCGAGGGGAATTTTGCGTAGCATATGTATTGCAGTCTGAATAGATTAAGTGGTGAGGGCCAGTGAGGTAAGAGATATTGAACCCACTCAATCCATAGTAAAGGGATTTGCCTTTTTCCTTCGGTTAAACCATAAATCCTGGAACCCCATGGGATCTTGTCACTGGCCCATGGCCTGATTTCTGGCATTGATCACCCAATTTTGCTTATTCTGAAATCTGTAGACGTTGAGAGGAGACCTTACCATGACCCTAGAAATGCTTAAAACTCAGATTGAACAGATCAAATTGAAACGTAATTCCTTAATTCAGCTACTAGAGCAACCCAACCTTGGCACGTTGAGAATCGATGTGAATCAGGCCCTTGAGGAAATGGATGATTTGCTCGATGAATTTGAGCGTGTGTTCCAAGAGAAATCTCAAGCATAGGGTGATAGTCCCTATCCAGTGGGTAATCCCTATCTAAGCTAATGAATTGATGTCTGTTTCAGACTGATAATTGTCTAGGCTCTTTTAAAACATTTTCAAAATAATTCTGTGTAATGGCGACTTACTCTGTCGAATTTAATCATCAAGGGACTGTTCAAACCATCACCGTCGATGGTGGTCAAACTCTTTTAGACGCGGGCCATGCCGCTGGCATAGACCTGCCCACCTCCTGTGGGGCGGGGGTGTGCACGACGTGTGCTGCCCTAGTGACTGAGGGCAGTGTATCCCAGGAAGATGGCATGGGGGTGAGCCAAGAGTTGCAGGATAAGGGCTATGCTCTGCTGTGTGTGGCCTATGCCACCTCTGACCTGAAGATAGATACGGAAAAGGAAGATGAAGTCTATCAGGCGCAGTTTGGTCAGTTTCAGGGGTAAACGTATGTTGATGGGTCATGGAGATGGCTGGCGGTGGTGACTGTTGCGGCCATGACCTGGTGATGGAGTTGGAAAAGAACGCTGCGGACGCTAATGCACGGCTGGCGACGAGGTTTGTGCGGATGACGATTGACCTGGGGGGTACGGGGGTGGAGCTGCGGCACCACATTGAAACCCAGCTCTCTGCCTATGGTGAGCCGTTGCGCTGGGCGATCACGTCAGTGGATGGAGCCATGGCCCATGTGGAGGCGGTGGTGACGGTGGTCGTTGGTGCCCAGCCATGAGTGCGAATTCTTTGAATTTATCCTATGGGCGGCCCCACACCACCATGATGATTGTGCCTACGGGGGTAGGGGCGGCCATGGGGGGGTATGCCGGTGATGCCTTGCCCGTTGCCCGTGCGATCGCACAGGTAACCGACCGACTGATCACCCATCCCAATGTGCTCAACGGTGCCCAACTCTACTGGCCCCTGCCCAATGCCTACTATGTGGAAGGCTACGGTTTAGACCAGTTTGCTGCGGGGCATTGGCACCTACAGCCGGTGCATCAAAATACCATCGGCTTGGTGTTAGACCAGGCCATGGAGGACGACCTGCGGTGGCGGCACCTGCAGGCGGCAGATGCGGCCCGAGCCACCCTGGGCCTAGATATTCGTGGCCATGTCACCACCGATCAGCCCTTGGGGGTGCGCCTAAAACAGGCCCAAGCTGCCACATGGGGCACCCTGGAACGGCCTGACAGTTTGTTGCGGGCCGTGGAACAGCTGCTCCAGGCTGGCTGTCGTGCCATTGCCGTGGTGGCTCGCTTCCCCGATGATGTGGGCAGTGATGCCCTCACCGCCTACCGTCAAGGGGAGGGGGTGGACCCGTTGGCAGGGGCTGAAGCCGTCATTAGTCATTTGGTGGTGCGCCAGTTCCAAGTGCCCTGTGCCCATGCCCCGGCATTACAACCCTTGCCCCTCGATCCGACCATTTCCCCCCGGTCCGCCGCCGAGGAGCTGGGCTACACGTTTTTACCCTGCGTGTTGGCGGGGTTGAGTAAAGCGCCCCAGTTTAGTGATATCCCTCAGCCTCACGCCATTAGTGCCAACGATGTGGACGCCGTCGTGGCTCCGGCCAGTGCCCTAGGGGGCAGTGCCATCCTTAGCCTCAGCGGCACCGCCACCCAAATTATTGCCATTGAAGACAACACCACAGCCCTGGCCGTGGATGCGGCGGCCCTGGGGCTGCGGGTGATCAGCGTGCGGTCCTATTTAGAAGCCATGGGCGTGCTCTCGGCCCAGCGAGCTGGGGTTGCCCCATCCGCCCTCAGTCCCCATATTCAACCGTTGCCACCGCTTTCGGCCCTGGGATAGGTGCTGAGGGATAGAGGTGCCATATAGATATGCCATAGCCCCTAAAATAATCGGGTCTGGCGTTGCTGATCCTTGGGATGGTCTGTTCTAAGAACCCTTGATGCCGTTACTGATTTAGGGGATGAACCGATCTGGAACTGACGCGATACATCCGAATTTCGCAGATCAAATCATACCGAGGATCAGCAGCGCCCATTTTTTTAATACCAGCCTCAGGGTTGCAAAAAGATTGATATTCCTAGGTTTGAAAGCGTAGGCCCCCTGCCTGAATGTCCTGATCAGATTTCGCCGCTGACCCACTTAGCAAAGCAAGGAGGGAACCGTTGATGTACAAGACCTATGGGAATTTCAAAACCCAGGTATGGGAAGACTACCATTGCC
>CALHGI010000670.1 GCA_938029995.1 uncultured cyanobacterium
GGCGGGGAAGTCGAGCTGTTGCATCGCCTGACCAACAAAGTCCAGGGTGAGTTTTTCGCCTACCATATCGCTGGTGGCATTGCTACGACCGATAAATTGGAGGCAGGGGGTGGCCTGGTAGTGGTGGGTGACCTGGATGCGATCGCACATGCGATAGCGCATCAGGCCCCCCTTCTGGGAAATAATCACAGCGTAGGTTGGCCCCACCTCTAGCTCATGGAGCAGATAAATCTGACCAGCCCCATCCTCAAACTCAAAGAACACCTCCCCCACCAACGGCACACAGCCCTTCGCTGCCACCAGGGGCACCGTCATGGGGGCTTCCGTCGCCAGCAATCCTTTCCCTTGAATGAGGGTGTTAGGAAACTGAGCCCGTACACCACTGACCTGGTCCGCCGCCATGGCACTGTCCCAACAGGAAATTAGCTTTAACCGGGGCCATAGCGCTTCCCAATCGATGGTTTCCTGGCTCAATAATTGGCATCGGCGGGGCGAGAGTTGACCGTGGAGTTGGGTTTGTAACTCCTGGCGATGGGCCTGAATATAATCCAGCTGAACCGTCAAAAAACTAGGACTCCAAATGGAAATAGTCTCTAGATTTTCTTCACGCAATAGGGTTTTACATAGGTTATCTTGAAAAACCTCCGGCAGCTGCGGCTGGTGGGCATCGGCCGGTGACACTAAAAAGGGTTTCAACAACCACCGCAGCCATGGATCTAAATATTCCGAGTCATCTTGTAAGCCCGTGTGGGTTTCTCCGGGGGCCAGGAGTTTCGGAGAAATGCCCATGTAGATTTTCCCCGTTTCAAAGCTGGGACCGTGGGTGATGAGGTCATGGGCCCAAATACAAAATAGGGTATTAAACGATTTTCTCAGGGCGCGAGTGTAGGGAATGTGTTTGGCCGGGCCGCTACTGCCCGACGTGGGTTCATAAAAGAGAATCTTGGCCGTGGTGAGACCGTTCTTAGCACCTGGCCGGGGTTGAGATGCCCGATGGTCCTTGGACGTTGGTGTTGCCGTGCTGGCCGGGGCACTGCCCTGTGTTAGCCCTTCGCCCCCTGATGCCACGGGTCGGGATACTCTTTTTCCCTCAATCCAAGGACGTAGGTCCCCATAGGTAACAATGGGAATCTGGTGCCAGTCCTCAACAGACTTAATCCCCAAATATTGGCCATAGTCACTCTGCTTCAGCTGCTGTACGAGGATATTTTGTAAGTTTTTTTGGGCTTGCTGTGGTTGCGACAGGGTGTGGTGAAACCGTTGAGCCGTGGGGGCTAACAATGCGCCCAATCCTTTAATGAGCCACCGCATGATCTATCTCCTGATCGGGCTCAACCGTGGTATTAGGATAGATTTCACTGCCAGCCTCCAGATAACTTCCTGCCCCAATGGTTGCCCCTGGGCCAATGTAAGAGCCTGCCCCGATAAAGCTACCGTCACCGATGGTGATGGGCTTTAGAAACAACATCAGATTGTCGCGGCGGGGCTTAATAATGTGGCCATATAACCCCACCCGATGGCCAAAGACCACACCATCACCAATGGATAACAAACCCCTGTCTGCAATTTCTAAGGCCGGGGTCCAATACACCCGCTTGCCCACCTGGGCACCCCATAGTCGTAACCAGGCAGAAAACAGCCCTGGCACCATGCGTAAAACGGTTTCTAAGGCTGGAAATGCAATGTAGATCAGCTGCATCTGATGGCTGCCCCACCAGGGAGAATACGCCTGTCCTTGGAGATAGGTAATGCCGTTTTTGAGGGGATATATACGATTGTGGAGCCCATGGGCCAGAACCGGCAACCCATAGAGAAAGAAGGTGCAGAGCATGGGGCCCACCAGGCTATGGTGCCAGAGGCCATAACCTAGGGAAACCGTGGCCAGGGCTAGGGTAACACTGGGAAAAAGGGATAAAAAACTACTGAGCGGAGTCATGGTGGGGGTTGCGTCGGGGACCTACCCAGATGGCTGCCCCGGTGACCAGGGGAAGGAGGGCAAAGACTCCCCCAAAAACTAGGGGATAGGTTTTAGCCGCAGGCACCGTTAAAACAATGGCAAAGACCAGGCCACAATAGAGCAGGGCGGCAAAGGGAATGGCGCAGATGATGATAAACATCAGGCGCTCATTGGATTCGATGGAGGGCATTAGACTCAAACCACGGGCGGCAATTTAGTGTAACGAATGGGAATGGTGTACGACCCTGAATGTAACCATCGGAGATGGTGATTATCCGATTCATTTAGCTGCCCCCTGGGAGGCGGTCTGGGGGCCTGGGCTGGCTGGCCTAGGGTGCGGATATATCAGCTGACGCCACAGGGGTAACCCACTGCTCTGCCCCAAGGTTTCTGGCCACTGCCCGGATGAATGCCATGTGCCATGGAGGCGATCCCAGACCTGGAGATTGGCGCCGTAGTTGCAGGGGGGCAAGTTGCTTTGATGATGCCAACCATGATCTTGAGGCAAGACTAACCAGCTAAAGCACCATGGGGGCAGTGTCCCTGGGGCGAGGGGACTCAATCGGCTATGTCTCCAGAGATCTAGGGCTGCGGTCAGGCTCACGCCAAAACCATAGGCGGTGGGGTCAGCTAACAAATAAATAAACAGCCCGTGCACCCACAGATACACAATTAAAAAGCTACTCCACAGGGTATTGCGCGATGTCCCCATGACATCCATGGCGGTGACCGTGTGGTGAACCCGGTGGGCAAACCATCCCCAGGGACTGTGGAGTAAGCGGTGGTTCCAGTAGTACAAATAGTCCACTGCCACAAAGCTGAGAATAAAGGCGACCACCGGGGCCACCGCCAGCCGATGGTGCCAGTTGGGTAATAGTTGTTGATACAACCATTGCAGGAGTGTGAGCTGCAATAGGGGAATCAGTAGGCCCTGTACCCATAGGCCAGCCGTATCTAAAATCCAATCATTCAGAGGCTTTTGCCTCAGTTCGGGCCAGCTGTGCCAGGCGGTCAGTCCGGTGAGTAGTACAAATGTGAAAAATATGATCATGGCCTATACCCAAAACGTGACGTCCGTGGATTTGTGGGGCAAGGTGCGTGGGTCTTTCCCGGCGGCAATGGCATCCCGGATGGATTCGACATATACATGGATGATGTCCGCTGGGGTGTGGTGGAACTGGGTGCCGTATTTTGCGATCGCAGCCCCCTGCACCCCCAAAACCGCCACATCCTGGTCAATAATCCGTTGCGCTGTCCACCGCACCAACGGTTTGGCCAGTCGGTTCCACCGGCCATAGTTAAACGTCACATCCGTGTACACCCAGGTCGAATTCTCCCCCTCGGGCACTGATTGACTGGTGATAAAACACCGGCGATGGGGACCCATGGTGTACTCCACACTGGTCACATTGGGCATATAAAACCCATCGCGATGGTAGATCTCATCTCCTTTAGGATTCAGAAACCAGCGGGACCAGCCCAGGTTGTTGGTCTCATGGCGGTAGGTGGCGGTCACGTTGCCCTGGGAGCGTTCTACAACCATGGCCAGCTTCTGTTGTCGCTGGGTGCGAAAAATGCCAGGATGCACCGACACCGTGTGGGGAATATCAATAAAATTTTCGGCACAGTTGGTCACGCTATTGGCGAAGCGATTGATCACCCGCACCGTTTCCCACCCCGGTGCTTGGTGGTGGGGCATGGCAAAGGGCCGAGTATCCACTGCGCCCCGCAGCCTCACATAAACATAGCCATCCTGTTCGCAGGTGTCATAGGCCTTGGCACAGCGGCTTGATGTGGGTTTGAAGCTGTCCCCCTCTGCGGGCACATGGACGACCTGGCCAGTGTGGTCATACTGCCAGCCATGGTAAGGGCACACCAGCCGTCCTTGCTCCATCGCTCCCCCCGACAGTCGAGTGTTGCGATGGAGGCAGCGATCCCTCAGGGCAACTGGCTGGCCCTCAGCCCCGCGAAAGATCACCAGCCATTCATCGAGAACGGTGCGTTGTAAGACCGTTTGTGCCCTTAGCGCTTCGCTGTGGGCGACCACGTACCAAAAGTCTTCAAACTGGAGCGGAATTGTGATGGGCGGTTCCATAGGGACAAATTTCCAGGTCTTGGGTAAGGTCGATCTGGCAGGCTAGGCGAGCCTGGGGATGATGGGGCGCTAGCACATCCAACAGTTCTTGCTCCTCGGCCTTGGCGGGCGGCACATCCCCCACAACGGTGACCAGACAGGTGCCGCAAATGCCCGTCCGGCAGCCAAAGAGAATGGGAGAGTTTTGGACCGTGAGTTCGTCGGCTAAGGGGGTGTGGGCCTCCAGGCTGAGGTCCCCGTGCTCGCTGTTGGGAAAAGAGATGGTGTGAGACATGACCCCTCATCCCCCGGCCCCTTCTCCCCAGGGAGAAGGGGGGCAGAGATTGCCACTGGGTTCCGACACAGGAGAGCGAGTCGTCAAAGTCCCTCTCCCCAGGGAGAGGGATTTAGGGAGAGGGGCCGATCTCTCCGCCTCCCCTGCCGTCCTGTCCGCTTCCTGCGACCGCTTCGACCACCGGGACGGCACCAGTCCATTTACATACCTCACATAGCGGGCAATGGGGGCATCCACCGGCAGCAGCCGATCGGTCCTAAATCGAATATTGTCATAGATTTTTCCATCCTCCCCCCGCAGGGCATAGTAGCTGAGCCGCGTCAGCCATAGCAGCCCCTGGGTGATTACCCACCCCAGCAGCCCCGGTCGTT
>CALHGI010000671.1 GCA_938029995.1 uncultured cyanobacterium
GGGATTGTCCCCTTCAACAGACTCATCACGGACGCGAGTCTTAAAAACAACGCTAGGTACTTTTTCGATAACAGCCATGATAATTCCTGTAATTGATTATTAGGTGGATCAGTCAGTCAAACCGGCTTTGCGGATTCAATATGGGTATTGAATGGCTGCCTTCCTAAACTAGAATAGTTCTTATTTGAAATAATATCAATATCTAAGAATAATTCTTACTTAAAAACAAGAATTACATAATGTAGGTGCTACGATAGAAAAACATGCCCGCACTATAAGCACCAAAGGGTCATACCGTTTGTATGGTCGGATGCAGCTGGTGGGTCAAGCCCATGTCTATCTTCGTTCACATCTAATTTTTTGCGGTAATGTCTCAGCAGACGGAAGAAATCGTCCAACTACTCAAATCAAAACATCTGCGAGTGACGCCCCAGCGGTTTGCGGTGTATTCCAACCTGCTGGCCCGCGAAGATCATCCCACGGCTGAGCAAATCTTGAACGATGTTAACAAAGATGTGCCCCGGTCTTCCCAGGCGACTATCTATAGTTCTTTACAGGCGCTGCGGGATGTGGGTCTGGTGCGCGAAGTCCTGTTAGAGGAAGGGGTGTGCCGCTACGATGCCAATGTGGAGCTCCACCACCATTTTCGCTGTAACGCCTGCGGTGCCATTGAGGATATTCCCTGGGAGCGGTTTCAGTGTTTGGATACGGCCCAGCTACGGCCAGGGCTAACCGTGGATAATTATGAAGTGACGGTGCATGGGATTTGCGATCGCTGCTAATCAGCTCCATCGGTCGCCCCTGTTAATCCCAGCCATTGCCGCTTGCCATTGCCCATTAAGGGCATAAACCGATCGGTTAGACATAGGATCGATGGCACGGCTCAGCAACGCTTTTTCTACGCAGCGCTCCCCTCCTTATGGGGGCTACAGCCCTTGGTTACCTTGCCCCCATTCGCTTCAGGCAACCGGTGCCGCCGCCGCAGTTTTTAGCCCAGAAATAAAACTTCAGCAGAACTTCGAAGTAATTTGAAGTCCGCATCACCATACCCAAGTGCACATTGGCATAAAACTATAGGGGGTGCATCCCAAAGTAACCGTTGCTGATGCCCAGCAGCGGCCCAGTAGGTTAGCCAAATATACGTTAGATATCCAGACCCTGTTGTGGAAATAACTCCGTTATCCCCCTCGGCACCATGGGGCTTCCCCAATCCTGGCGGAAGATGAACAGCCCTTATTTTTTAAGGGCTTTGGAACCCAGTCCGAGGAGACCAACACTCGATTTTCTATCCTATATAAATGCTCAGGCCCACCTACTTAACCCATGCTTGAGTTGTCCCCTAGACATTTTTTTCTAAACTCATGACAGCCCTCAATCCTATTCTGAATTTTCTAACCCAGCCCTCCAGCCCTGGTGCCGAGGCCATTTTGCCCCTAGAGTTAACCAGCGTCGCCGACGGGCAAGATGCCGCCCTACTATTGCAAAGCCTTAATGCCACATTCTTGATCGTTCTGGCCGGTGAAGCCCATCCCAGCTTTTCCGCCGCCCAAACCTACTTAGAAAAACTATCCACATCCCCCGATTGGGGAAAAGCGGCTAAATTTTATGCCAACAGCGCCCAGCTTGTGGCCCAGGAATTAGACCAAGCCTGTGGCCAGGATGCTGAGCTTAAGGCCAAACTAGACCACATGGCCACCACCCTAGCCGGGACAGCAGGCGATACGGTAGCCGCAGCCAATGCTGTATGGTCTGTCCTATTTCCGGAAGGTACCGGCATCTGGGGCCAAGAAGCCGAGCGGGTGACCGCCCTGCGAACCCAGCGGACAGTGACCATTGACCAGCTCAACCCCACCCCCATCAACAACCCAGCCAAACAGGTATTATTCACCTCCAACGCCCTGCTCACCATGCCCCTCGGGTCAGCGGACCTGTCCGACTTTGATGCCGCCTTCCAAGCCGAGCTGGCCGATGCCGCCGACGATCCTCAGCTCTATTGGTACGACCATCCCATTCCCATTGGCATTGCAGAAGAGAGTAACGAAATTCTCTACGGCCTCAAGCACCTAAACCATGCGGTGGAGTTTGAGCGGCAGCAATCGGGCATCACCGACAAGGTGAACTGTGTGCTGTCTGTATCCGTCACCCATGAGCGGCTACAAACCTTAGGCAAGAGCTATCTCAAGCAGGTGCTAGCCGCCAGTGAGCCCTTAGACCAGCTCAATATCTTTGCCTTTACCGAAACCGATACCAACACCTTAATCGACCAGGTGTTAGTCCCCATTCTGGAGCATTCCTCTAGCGGTGAAAATGCGAAGGACATGCTATCTGTCTTTGGGGTAGATGGGCGGTATGGTCGGCACTACAGCTTTTTAAAGGCGATTGTCCCCATTTGGAATGTGCTGGTGGACCCTGAGATCAAAGCCACCTTCAAAATTGACCTAGACCAAGTCTTTGCCCAGGCTGAATTGCTAGAACAAACAGGCACCACTGCCTTTGGCCATTTACAAACGCCCCTGTGGGGTGCAACAGGTACAGATTCAGCGGGCCATCCCATTGAGCTGGGCATGATTGCTGGGGCATTGGTCAACCAAAAAGATATTCACAAGGGCGTATTCACCCCTGATGTGACAGTGCCCGGTAGCACCCTTGCCCCCGATGAGTATGTGTTCTTTAGCAAGCTACCCCAGGCCCTCTCCACCGAGGCGGAAATGATGACGCGGTATGAGGCGGGCTCTGACTTTGACGGTGAGACCAAGGCTATCCAACGCATCCATGTGACGGGCGGCACCAACGGTATTTTGGTGGATAGTCTGCGTCGCTATCAAACCTTTACCCCCAGCTTTATTGGCCGGGCGGAAGATCAGGCATATATTCTGTCGGCCCGTGGTCAGCAGCCGAACCTAGGCTATGTCCATGCTTCTGGTTTAATTATGCGCCATGACAAGGAGGGGTTTGCCCAGGAGGCCATTGCCATGGCTAAAGTGGGCAAACAGGTGGGAGACTATCTACGGATTTTGTTGTTCTCTGCCTATGGCAATGCCTTGCCTGAAGAGATCGGTAGCATTAAGTCAGATATTGATCCGTTTACGGGTTGTTTTGTGTCTCGACTGCCCATCACGGTTGCGATGTTGCGTTTTTCTCTCAAGGTGGCCAATCTGTTTAATGCGGGCAAGACAGACGAGGCAACTGAGTTTATCCATACGGGTGTTTTTCAGTTGCAGGAAGGTCTGGACTTTATCCAGGGAGAGCCTAGCGATTTGCAAAAGACCTATGAACGTGAGAAGGCTGGTTGGCAGCTGTTTTATCAGGCTTTAGAGAGTGCTGAGCAGGCATTGCAGTCTGGTGAAAACTGGGCAGTTGAAGTGCAGAAAGCAACCCAGGAGATTGTGGAGAATTGCCGGGTTAACTAGGCCGTTTAGGCTAGCGGTGGTCGCCCCTAATGGCTAAAGCCCAAAAGCTTAAGGGGACCGCTCAATAATAAACGTCCAGGTAACGTCACCCGTTAGGGGCATTGCATGCAATGCCCCTAACGGGTGATCTATGTGGGTGCAAACGCCAGACGCTTTTGGGCTTTGTTTTACCTAATGAATGACATAAAGGAAAACATGACGATTTTGACCAAGCGTATTCGAGTTGATTGATGATATGACGGTTAACTCGCTTATGTGGAGGCTTATCTGTCAAATGTGACGCATAAGTACCTTCTCCACCATATTTAACTGTCAAATGTGACGTATAACTCCCTGTTTTTCCAGAGTTATACGTCAAAAATTGTATATAAGTTCTGTAAATGAGGATGTTATCGCCC
>CALHGI010000672.1 GCA_938029995.1 uncultured cyanobacterium
AAAACAAAGGTCAGACCAGTGATCAGCATACTCAGCACGAGGGCCGGGGCAATGATGCGGCGCACACTCACGCCACAGCTCCGCAGGGCAGTCAATTCACTGTCACTGGAGAAACGACTGTAGGTCATCATGGTGGCCAGCAATGTTGACATGGGAAATGCCAACACCACAAACTCAGGCATTTTTAAAACAAAAACCTGCATCGCCAGGCTGACTTCCAACCCTGATTCGGTGATTTTACGAATCAGATCAAACAGGGCACCAACGGACACCAAGATAGACGAAAAAGCACCGACACCAAACAGAAAGGGGAGGGACAGCTCCTTGGCAATATATCGATCCATAATCGATAGGGTTGGCCACCAAGACAAGCCAGGAAATTGGGACTGGGGAGAGGTGGCCATAATCGATGGTTACCGATAGGTTGGGAGCAAAAAATCTGAAGGAGCTGTAGTTAGAACCTAGGAATCACAGCTTAAAGTCATCCCCTAAATAATGCTCGCGCACTAGGGGATTATTAGCGAGATCCTCTGCACTACCGTAGGCTAAGATGCGACCATCGCTCATGATGTACGCTCGATCGATAATGCGTAGGGTTTCACGAACGTTGTGATCGGTAATCAGAATGCCCATGTTGCGATCGCGGAGTTTAGAGACGATTTGTTGAATCTCCGACACAGCAATCGGATCTACACCCGCAAAGGGTTCGTCAAGAAATAAAAATGTAGGCCCTTGTTTACCAGAAGCTAAAGCACGCGCTAATTCTGTACGGCGGCGTTCGCCCCCAGATACTTGAATACCTAACGTATGGGCCACCTTTTCTAGTCGGAATTCCTGCATTAACTTACCTAAACGCTCGGCCCGTTCCTGACGAGGCACGCGGGTTTGTTCCATCACCAAGCGAATATTATCCTCAACTGTCAAATTACGAAAAATACTCGCTTCTTGTGCCAAATAGCCAATCCCTAGCCGGGCACGCTCATGGATCGACAGGGTCGTAATTTCCCGATTATCTAAACGCACCGCACCTTGATCAGGGTGCTCTAACCCAGTGGCCATATAAAAAGTAGTCGTCTTACCAGCACCGTTCGGGCCCAGTAAACCAACAATTTCTCCTCGCGCTACCGACAGGCTCACACCCCGGACGATTGTCCGTTTGCCATAGGCCTTATGCACATTTTCCAAAGCCAGCACCGCTTCCGGTGGTGTGACGATATCGGAAGAAGGATCAATCGCAGGAGACAGCATTTATTCGTCGGTGGGGATAGCAAAGTCAGGCAGTTCCTCAGGTAGAACCGGCAGGGGAGTCCCAGGCTCTTCCGGTTCAGGGGCCGCAGCAGGTTCTGCAGTTGGTTCGGGGAGCACATACACTGATTCCACTTGTCCATCAGCATTGGGCGTAGCAACGAACCGTCCCTGATCAATTAAATAGGTGACAACCTCAGCCTGTAGAGTATTAGCCTCTTGCTGCACAAACACATTTCCCGTCAAAATGATCCGCCGTTCACGACTGTAGTACTGAGCCTGAGCAGATGTGGCATAGATTTCCTCTTCAGGATAGTCAATCTTTACATTGCCCCGAGCGGTGATAATACCTGTATTTGCATCCGCTTCTTGCACATCGGCGCGGAGCTTAATAGAACCGCCGGACTGGGCTTGGGACGGAGTACCCAAATTAGCAGCTACTAAAAACGTTGCCAAGATTCCGACACCGAACCCACGGAAACGTTGTGGGAAAAGGGAACTAAACTTTTGTCCTCGCTGTAGAACCATGCTAAGCCTTTTGCTACTGCCCATTAACTAATTTAACCGTTGATGGTTTCATCAGAGCTACGTTCTCGCCCAGTTCCATGACTGTCTCCGCAAACTCTGCCCTAGTAAGTCTGAAATGACTTAATTGCTTCAACCCACTCATCCCCAAACAACAATTATTTTCCGGCGATGGGGAACGACTGAGCTAGAAATTACTTCATATATAAAGTATATCGGTCAATTTTATGTACAACCCTAGGGTTGTGGCTGAGCTTCCCCAGATCCAGTGATTTGTACCAGATGAATAATGGGTGGGATTAAATTTTCTCCATTTTCAAGCTTATAAGTCTCTGACTCCAGGGGTATGCCTGATAAAACAGCCGCTAGCTGTTGGATTTGGTCAGGGCCTGTTTCTTGCAAGGCCGTAAGCCAGTTTATGGCTTGATTGACTAAATCAGTAATATTAATGCCACCGTGGAAATCTCCATAGGCATCGAGACGATGACTCCCCTCCCCCAATAAAATGGCTGCCCCTTGCCAGTTCAAGTTTCCCAGGTGGTAGAGTCCAACAGCGATTTGGAGAATGCCCTGATAAAACGCTTGCTCACTTACTTTTGCATCCATCCAAATGGATTCTAGGGTGTCGTGACAAGCGTAGTAGTCACCTTGATTAAACTGCTTAACCCCCAGCCAAAATTCGGCCGGCTGATCGATAGAGGGCGCCAAATGTAGGAAATCAGTCATAGCAGACCACAGTAATCCTTAAATCTGCATAAACTTAACAGATGTTATTCTCCACTTTGAGTGTGTGTCGTTTGGAGTGTCAAGTATGGTAGTGTCTCCGCTTAGAGTTCAACAAGCTAACTTAGGTACCGGTTGGCAACCCCTAGATTTACCCACCACCCCTTTATTTGGGACCGATGGAATTCGTAGTCGAGCCGGGGAATTGCTCACAGCACCCCTGGCCCTACAGGTTGGGTTTTGGGCTGGGCAAATTATGCGTCAGCAGCAACCGGGCGCGGTTGTACTCGGCCAAGACTCACGCAACTCTAGTCCAATGATTGCGGCGGCTTTGGCCGCTGGCCTGACTTCGGCAGGGTTAGAGGTATGGGACATGGGGCTATGCCCAACGGCAGCTGTGGCTTATATGGCAGCTGATGCGAATACGACCGGTGGCATTATGATTTCAGCGAGTCATAATCCGCCCGCTGATAATGGAATTAAATTTTTTGGAGCGAATGGCACCAAATTAGAGAAGGCCATCCAAGGGAAGATTGAACAAGCTTTGCGCCAAGGTTCTTGTGCGGACACGTTTAGTCCTGGCAATCAATGGGGTAAAACCTACCAGCGCCCTGAATTAGTAGAGCGCTATGTTGACTTTTTACACCAGCCGTTTGCAACCCAGCCCCATTTATCTGGTCTGCGTATTGTCTTAGACCTAGCTTGGGGCGCAGCCGCCAGTGTTGCCCAGGGAGTATTTGAGGCTACTGGGGCAGAGGTCATTGTGATCCATGGTCGGGCTGACGGCAATCGGATCAATGTGAATTGTGGATCTACCCACTTGGCATCCCTCAAGGCCGCTGTCAGCGAACACAATGCTGATATCGGGTTTGCTTTTGATGGAGATGCCGATCGAGTGATGGCTGTGGACAGCCAAGGCCGAGTGGTGGATGGTGACTATATTCTGTATTTTTGGGGCCAAACCCTAAAACAGCAAGGGCAGCTACCTAACAACACGATCATTTCGACCGTGATGGCTAACTTAGGCTTTGAACGAGCCTGGGAACGCCTAGGGGGGACTCTGGTCCGGACCCAGGTAGGAGATCAACATGTGTATGCAGAGATGGTTGCCCAGGGCTCTATGCTCGGTGGCGAACAATCGGGACATATTCTTTGTCATCACTACAGCCTCACCGGAGATGGTATTCTTACAGCCCTCCATTTGGCTGATTGGTTAAAGCGCGCTGATTGCTGCCTAACCGATCTGATTGACCAAAGCTTTGCTCCCTACCCCCAACGCTTGAAAAACATTCGAGTGGAAAGTCGTGAGACACGTCGTCAATGGGAAAACTGTGCCCCTTTACAGCAGGCAATCCTGAAAGCCGAAGCAGCCATGGGTGATCAAGGCCGGGTGCTCGTGAGAGCCTCGGGCACTGAACCGTTAATTCGGGTCATGGTGGAAGCTGCTGATGCTGCATTGGTTGACCATTGGACCGATGCCCTAGCTGATGTTGTGTCCATGCACTTAGCAAGTTAGTCGATAGCCATTGACGATGCCCAGGGCATCGTCAATGGCCATGGAACAGCCTCAATAGAGAAAAACCCAACATGGCTAAAGATCTTGCTATGTTGGGTTTTGATGTCTAAATCAAAACTGGTAAGGGCAATTTTTAGGGTTTGTGACTTGCGCCTGTCTATCGCCGTGTGACATCATAGATCCCCTGTGTCAATTCTTACTAGCTAGCACCATCGATCATGGCTAAAGGCGTTCGTATTATTATTACGTTGGAATGTACAGAGTGTCGTAGTAACCCCAACAAGCGGTCCAAAGGGGTTTCTCGCTACACCACTCAAAAGAATCGTCGGAATACCACCGGTCGATTGGAACTGAAAAAGTTCTGTACCTATTGCAACACCCACACTGTTCACAAAGAGATTAAGTAATCTAGCACTATGGCCTATTTTCGCCGTCGGGTATCACCTATTAAGCCCGAGGAAAAGATTGATTATAAGGATGTTGACCTATTGCGTAAGTTTATTACCGAGCGCGGCAAGATTTTGCCTCGACGGATAACAGGCTTGACGGCTAAGCAACAGCGCGATTTAACCGTTGCCATTAAGCGTGCACGCATATTGGCACTGCTTCCGTACGTTAACCGCGAAGGTTAGGTGGAAGGCCGCTACAACTGAGTTCTGTCTTGATGACACTCCCTATGAGTTGTAGGGCGCTGGTAATGTCGACGATAAACCCCAAAGCCAAGGATCTAGGTGGGTGGAAAAGGGAACGCTGATCGAGTTTAAGGTGCAGGGACTCCCTCGGTTGGGAGTGGCTGATCGTCCAGAAGGTAAAAAAAACTGGGTGGTGGTTGATGGTAGTGGTCATTCCCATGTTTTACATCCTCGTCAGATTACCTACACTGTTGAACATGAAAGCTATCAGTCTTCGGACATAGCTGGTTTTCTGGCCGAGGTTGAACCAAATGTTGATCCAGATAACCTAGAAGTTGCCTGGGAATTTTTGCAGGAAGCTGGGGAGTTGACCGACCCAGCTTCTTTGGCGTTGTTATTGTTTTCCGAACAATCGCCAGCGCTGTGTTACGCAGCCCATTGTTTGCTGACCAGCGATAAAACTTTTTTTAAGCGTAAGGGTAATCACTATGAGCCCCGCTCGGTTAAACAGGTGGATGAAGTACGCCATCAGCAAGCTCGCGAGGCTGCTCACAAGCTAGAGTGGGAAGGATTTTTGTTGCGATCGCAACAGGCACTGACTACCCACAAAGCGTCTGATAATTCAGAGCCCCCTACGCCTATAGACTGGGAAAAAACGGACCGATCCCGCCTAGACGTATTAGAACGCTACGCTACCCTAGGAGAAGATTGCTCTCAAAAAGTAGCAGCCCAGGAAATTTTGAAGGCTCTAGGCTATGGAGTGGGAGCTGAAGAAGCATTTCAGCTATTGGTGGACCTGGGGCAATGGAGTCCCCACGAAAATTTAGCGCTGCGGCGTAGCCAAATTCCCATCCAAATTCCTGATGAGATTAGTATCATGGTGCAGCAGCGTATCGATAACCCGCCACCAGATGCTGATGCTAACCGTTTAGATTTGACTCATCTCAAGGTTTACACCATCGATGATGAGAGCACAAGGGAAATCGATGATGGACTCAGCTTAGAAACATTGAGCAATGGGCGCTCGCGTATTTGGGTCCACATTGCGGATCCTACCCGTTGGCTATTGCCAGGAGATGCGATTGATTTAGAAGCCCGTCGCCGCTGTACAACAGTCTATTTGCCGACCGGCATGATTCCCATGTTTCCGGAGGCATTGGCCACTGGACCCATGAGTTTACGCCAAGGTGAGGTCTGCTGCGCCTTGAGTTTTGGCATAGTCCTGAGTGAAGCGGGGGCCGTTGAAGCCTATGACATCACCACCAGTCTAATTAAACCCACCTATCGGCTGACCTACGAAGACGTTGATGAAATGTTGGAGTTGGGTCTCAAGGCAGAACCCGAATTAAATGCCATTGCTGATTGGGCAAAACAACGGCGGGAATGGCGTAAGTCCCAAGGGGCGATTGCCATTAATATGCCAGAGTCATCGATTAAGGTGATCGATGAACAAATTACGATTGATGTGTTGGAAAATTCCCAGTCCCGTCAAACCGTTGCGGAAATGATGATTTTGACCGGGGAAGTGGCAGCTCGTTATGGTGAAGCCCATGCCCTAGCCATGCCATTCCGCAGTCAGCCGGAACCAGAGCTCCCCTCTGATAATGAGTTATTGCAACTACCATCAGGCTGGGTCAGGGACTCCGCTATTCGCCGTTGTATGCCCCGCAGTGAGATGGGCATTAGTCCCGCTCGCCACGCCACCCTGGGGTTGGATTACTACAGCCAAGTAACCTCGCCCATTCGTCGATACACTGATTTGTTGGCCCATTTTCAGCTAAAGGCCCATCTGCGGGGAGATAGCCTGCCATTTTCTCCAGCGGAAATGACAGAACTGACCCAGGGAGTTTCCACGGCGGCCTATGAGGCGGTGACGGTAGAACGCCAAACCAAACGCTATTGGGCGTTAGAATTTTTGCGACGCGAAGGAAATCATACCTGGGCTGTAATGCTGCTCAGATGGCTGCGAGAACATGAAAACTTAGGATTAGTCATTATTGAAGATTTAGGCTTAGAATTGGCCATGCGATTTGAAACGCCACCCGTTCTAGGGGAGAGATTTGACGTCCGAGTCGTCCATGCGAATCCGCGACAGGACTTTATCCGGCTAGAGCTGGCCCCCGAAGAAGTGGTGGCTAGCGAAGCGGTGGCATGACGTCTGGGCCATTTTTGCACACCACCCCCCATGAGGTACTGGCTGAAACCACAGAACAGCTGGTGACTATAGCGTTTAAGGAGCAGCCTACGCGGCAGTTTCGACTGCTGCTGCCCGTGAGTATTGATGTGCTGT
>CALHGI010000673.1 GCA_938029995.1 uncultured cyanobacterium
CAGGCGTTGTGCTGTGCTGAGTTTACCCAACAGCTACGGCAATACTTAGACCAGCTCAGTGCCAGCATTACCGGCATCCAGAACCATCGCGATCGACGTTGGTATGGGGCGGTGTTACTCCAGCGCTTAATTATCATCCACATGCTGCAGCAGCGTGGGATGTTAGACCAAAATATCTGGTATCTCCACAACCACCTGGGACTCAGCCAACAGCGTCAGCGGGATGTCTTCTTTCGGCAGGTACTTCAACCCCTCTGCACCCAAGGATTTTCCCTGCCGCTACCGGAGCGCCCTCGAACTATTGGCTGGGTTGGTCAAGTGCCCTATTTAGGGGATGTGTTTTATACCCATCCTTTAGAGCGGCAGTATCCCAACGTTGACATTACAGATGCGCCCTTTGAGTCAATTCTGGTCTGGTTTGAGTCACCTCTATGGCAGCGGGTAGCCAATAGCTGGCAAGCCAGTACCGTCGGTTTAGCCTTTGAACAGGTGCTGACCGAGGGCGCACCACCCAACACCCCCAACGAAGAAAAAGTGGCCGGAGCCCTAGGGGGGGGCTGTGACCTAATCCTCAATCAGTTTTTGCTGCGCCATCTGGGTATTGAGCCGGGGCCTTCGGCTCCTGATTTTTGGGACATTCTTTTCTGCGGTCACCCCCAGCATTTGCGCCAGCTAATCCAGACGATCTTGCCCCAGTTTTCGGTCCTAGATCCAGCCTGTGGGACAGGTCCGTTCCTCATGGCCCTACAACATCGGCTGGTGGACATCTATAGCGGGCTAATTGGTCAGTTAGCCCATTCCCCAGATAGTCAGCTGGACATCTGGCTCAAAAACTTACAGGTCGAGCATCCTTCCCTATTACAAACCATCTACCGCCGCATCTTTAAATATGGTCTCTACGGTGTAGATATCAATCCAGTGATGGTCGATATCGCTCGACTCCAGCTACTCCTCGGATTAGTGGCTATTGCCCAGCAGCCCCAAGACATTGAACCGCTGCCCAGCCTTGATTTCAATATTGTTACGGGCAATAGCCTGTTGGGATTTATTCGAGTAGATGAAGCCGGATTTGATCGGTTACGCACCACAGAAACCGTACTCCAAGGTAATCTGCTGCAACCCCTAGTGGCCGAAAACTATCGCACCATTCTTTCAGAAAAAAACATTGCCTTTGAGCATTACCGGTCCCAAGCCTATCTTTTGGAAGAGTTGCAACAAGGTATTCCCCATTATGCGAGGCTCGAATATTTCAGGGATCGGCTCAATCAGCTTGACAAGCGGGCCCAGGCCAAACTAGATGAACTATTGTTAGCGGAGTTTAGCCAAACCCTGGGCATTCAATATAAGGCTGCCCAGCTGCTGGAGTCCCCCCGACGACGGTTAGTCCGCATTGAGGATCTTACGGTGTTGCGACCCTGCCACTGGGGGTATCACTTTAACCATGTGTTGGATCGGGCGAGCGGATTCAATGTGATTTTGACCCGACCGCCCCAGGGCCCCTTTCGACCCACCACCCAAGAGTTTTTCCAACAATTTTATGATTTAACCCGTCAAAATAAGACCGACATTCGGACATTCAAAACAGCCAAACGCTCATTACTTAATGCCGACCCTGACATCGCCAATGCCTGGTTGTTTTACCAGAGTCAGTATTCATTATTGACCGACTACTTTTATCGCTCCCCCAGTTACGATCACCAAAGCCCATTGCTGAAGGGGAAGCGCCAGCGTACCCAGCTACGACGTCACTGGCTCTTTATTGAGCGATGTTTTAACCTTTTGGCCCCCCAAGGGATTTGTGGATTGATTGTGTCTAGCGATATTAAAGAAAGTCCTCGGGGTGTGGCGCTCCGGAGCCTCATAGAGACCCAAACCGAGGGGGATTGGCTGCCGGAATTATCCACAGAGTCCCAGGGGGCTGATCAGGGTTTTCTTTGGTTTTATAAAAAGTAAGTCGGGCAATGGACTGGGCAAAGGTGGGCGGAGCTAGCCCATCACCCCTTAGCTGGAACTTACTTTGACTTATTTCGATTTGACTTATTTTGAATAGTCAGCCGCCGTTAACCCCAGATCCTTCTCTAGGGTTAGACAATTCCGACCATCGCCGACCTCGAGTTGATAATCAACCCGATCCATTAGTTGATGCAAAATCAACCAGCCATAGCCTCCCTCTTGGGGATTGCTAGGACTAGGGGCCTTGTAGTCACAGAGATCAAACCCAACCCCTTCATCCCAAACTTTTAAGGACAGGAAACTGCCTTCGAGACCCAGCCTTAAAACAACGGGAACTTCGGGACGGTCCTGATGGGCATGGCGAACGACATTGGAATATACCTCAACGATGACCAGTCGCAGACGGTTTTCAATTTTTTTCCAATCGAGGTCGGCGGTGGTTCCTAGTTCGGCTTTGAGTGAACTGAGCAACCAGTCTTCCACTACAACTAAAAACTTTAAATCACTGGGAATAGCGAGTTCAGTTTTCATAGATCAGAACGCTACCTCCAAAGACAAAATCGTTTGATCGTCATGCTGTTCACTATCTGTAGTATTTAGTTGAGTTAATAGACGACTAAGATCTAGCCCAGCTGTTTGCTCCAACAGTAGTTGCCATAGGCCGGTTTCATTTAACATCGTCTGTTGCCCATCGACGGTGACATACGCTTCGGTAATGCCATCGCTGGCCAGTAATAGGGCATCCCCTGCGCTGAGGGTGATATGGCCTGTCTCTGCCCGCCACTTAGGCAAAATTCCTAGGGGAACGAAGTTGCCTCCCTTTAGATAAGTAGGTTCAGGGGGAGGCACGGTTCCCTGGAGAACCTTTTCCTGTGACCACACCAGGGGGTAAATATGGCCTGCGTTGGCATATGCCAGCTCCTTAGTTGCTGGGGTATATCTCACCAACACCATGGTGATCATGTGTTCGTTATTAACTAGGTCCGCATAGAGGGACTGATTTAAATTGGCCATCACCATGGCAGGGCTGGGGGAGGGGCTAGCGGATAATTCTCTCCGCAGGAGCGATATGCCACTGGCCATGAATAGGGCGGCAGGTACGCCTTTGCCGGATACATCTCCCACCGCTAGCCACACATCCCCCTGGGGATGGATAAACACCTCGTAGAAATCCCCGCCTACGGCTCGGGCCGCCTGACATTGGGCTTGGATTTTGATGCCCGGCATCTCAGGCCACACCTGATTGAGCAATTTGTGTTGAATTTGCCGCGCCACCTGTAGTTCAGTGTGCATTTGTTCAGTTTGACGCTGAATGTGGTGGTGGAGTTTGGCTTGGGAAATGGCCATGACCACTTGTTCGGCAATGCTATTAATCAGGGTGACGGTAGCGCTGTCCCACGTGCCCGTAATTTGATATAGCGCAATGGAGGCCAACGGCGTATCTTGATCCGTAAACCTGGCAACTAGGCGGGTGAGGGCGACATCACCATAGGGAAATTTGTCTAAAACCAGCTCTTGGCTAGGCACCCCTGTGTTTGCCAAATCAGAGATGGATTCACCGGTTTTGGCATAGGTCACGGGCTGAGGTGCCTGACCTAGTTCGATGGCATCCACGGGATACAACACGGCGTAATCGGCTTCAAACGCTTCCCCTAGGGCCTCCACAACTGTTTGCAGGGTGTTGGCGTAGTCTAATGAGCGTCGAATAGTGGTGGTAATTGAGTTGTAGAGTTTTACTTGTCTGAGGGAACGGGATAGATCGCGGGTACGCTGCTTGACTACGCGATAGGTATTGGCAGCCTGATCGATCACCTGTCGGAGTTCATTGGGTTTCCAAGGTTTAGTAATGTACCTGAACACTTGGCCCGAGTTGATCGCATCCACCAGGTCTTCCACATCGGTGTATCCAGTGAGGACAATGCGAATGGTGTCGGGATAGTCGTCCGTGGTGAGGCTCAAAAATTCCGTGCCATTCATTTTTGGCATGCGTTGATCGGAAATAATGATGGCCATTTCGCCATTTTTAGCTAAGCAATCTAATGCTTCTTGCCCACTACTGGCCCGATATACATCGTAGCTACGTCTAAAGGTGCGGTGGAGTAACTCCAGGTTATCAAGTTCATCGTCGACAACGAGAAGTTTAAGCTGTTTGTGAGTGTCAGAACTCATATCATCGTGTGGAATTTCTGATACTGGGGACATTGGGGGCAATCCTTAGCAGAATCATTGCAAAGTTCTTTTATTTACCCATCAATCTTAGTGTGCCCAGGGAAATACATAGCCCACTAGACTCGTTACAACCTAAAACTCATGCAATGGCAGCAGGATAAGAGTACCCATAGGGGCTGTTGGGTTAGTCAATGCTTCAGGTTAGTCAACACTATGGACATGCCTAAATACTTTTATGGGTCATGGTTAACCTGGTGCGCCCCAGTCTTAATGCCTGGGGATAATGGTGCTGGCTTTGCACCCATCGTTCAAGCCCCATGGGCGGGCTAAAAACTTTAGATGGCAATGGCTATGGGCGTAGCAAACCACTGAATACATTCAGCGGTTTGCTATATGTTGGGGTAGCCTTACACTGTGGGCCATATATAATGTGCTCCCTAGGGGTTGGTCTATATCGGTTGGTTCGTATCAGTGTGGTTCATATAAGTTGAGAACTATGGGTATGTTTCGCTCTACTTGTCTAGGGTTGTCTGTTGTGTTTTCCCTCCTGGGTGGGTGGACACTGCGGGCCCATGGCCAGTTGTTATCCCATCAGATTACGGAGGGGTTGGCCCAGTTGGATCGGGCCATTTGTTTGCAGCAATGGGAGGAAGCTATCGATATTACCAGCGGGCTGATGGCGTCTTCGGAGATATCGTCTGATTACCGGCAAGAGCTATTGGGGTTTAGACGACAGTTACAGGTGTGGCAAGCTAGTGCCTTAACTCCCCAAACTCAATCGAGTTGCGATCGCACCCAATCCCTATTTATCACCCTTGATGAACCCGCCGCCCCAGAACCCCAACCCCTAGATTGGAGCCGAGCCCTAGCCACCCTGGCCAATCGTCGCCCCATCATTCAACTAGATAGCGGCTTTGAGCCCACGAGCGATCTTATTCCGGCAGACCTCACGGCCCAGAGCCCAGAGCTATTAACGAATTGGGCTACTCCCATCGACACAACCGATGGGTTTACCGTATTGGGGGGGAGCGTCAACGGTCAGCAACAGGTTTACAGCTTTTTAGCCCGACTAGGCGATCGCATATCCCTCGAACTAGATGTCACCCGCACCTATACTTGGGGCGAGTCCCAACTATGGTTCTTTGATTCCAGCGGTCGCCTGCTCACCCAAAGTGCTTCAGATAGTGTGCAGACGTCGCTCCAGAATTTTGCCGTACCTAAAACCGACGTGTATTTTGTGGTGGTGAGTCCCCAGAGTACTCCCCCTGCTTTAAATACCCGTGGATTGCTCACAGACTGGCCCATCTCCGATGGAACAAGCTTTGACTACACCCTGACTCTGACGGGGGTGACGCCCTATCAGACGTTATTGCCCTAGATTCTCTCGGCTAACCGCAGTTTTGCCGAACGGGCCCTGGGGTTGCGCCGGACTTCTTCTTCGCCGGCGATAATGGGCTTTTTGGTTAGGACCTTGAGCTGCTCATGGTTGCGCATGCCATGTTTGACTCGCCGGTCCTCTAGGCTGTGGAAGCTAATAATGGCTAGCTTTCCCGTGGGCGCTAGCCAGCTAGGGCCCACTTCAATGAGCTGTTCGAGCACATCCAACTCTCGATTGACCGCAATTCGCAATGCTTGAAACACCCTAGTGGCCGGATGAATGCGCCCATGGCGATACTTGCCGGGAACGCTGGATGCGATCGCATCCGCCAAGGCCGTTGTGGTCTGGAAGGGACGACGCTCCACAATACGCCGGGCAATGCGGCGAGAAAGCCTCTCCTCACCATAGTTATAAAAAATATCCGCCAGCTCCCGCTCTGCCCCATGGTTAACCAAATCAGCCGCTGTCAATTCCTGGGTAGGATCCATGCGCATATCCAATGCCCCCTGGTGGCGAAAGCTAAACCCCCGCTCAGGGCGGTCCAACTGGGGTGAACTCACCCCCAAATCTGCCAGTACCCCGTCAAAACGTTGGTCCAGTGGTGAAAACTCCGCAAAATTGCCCTGCCAAAACGTTACCCTATCCCCAAATTCCCCTAAGTTTTGCCGGGCCGCATCCAGGGCATTAG
>CALHGI010000674.1 GCA_938029995.1 uncultured cyanobacterium
GGCAGTTGCGATCGCAACTGCCCATCTCCCCACCCCAGCGTTGCAACTGCCCCTGGGTCTAGTGAGCAGCCTGTTGTAATAGACCAACGTCCGATGGGCGATCGGATAGATAGTTCTTTCGTCCTGACTTACCCAGCTTTCTTTTTCCGGCTTAAGGAGACCCCTTGAAAATTTTCAATTTCAACGTTCCTTCCATCAATTCGCGTGCCCTCAAACGGGAGTGGCTGCTAAATCCAAAGGCAGACCTGCTGTCCGGGGCCGTGGTCGGGCTGGCGCTCATTCCTGAGGCCATCGCCTTTTCGATTATTGCTGGGGTGGATCCCAAGGTCGGTCTCTATGCCTCGTTTATTATCGCCGTGCTCACGGCCTTCCTTGGCGGGCGGCCGGGGTCCATCTCGGCCGCCACCGGGGCCATGGCCCTGCTAATGGTGGATTTGGTTAAAGACCACGGGCTGCAGTACCTGCTGGCGGCTACGTTTTTAACCGGCATTTTGCAGGTGATATTCGGGTTTCTAAAACTGGGTCGCCAAATGAAATTTGTGCCCCGGGCGGTGATGATTGGCTACATCAATGCCCTGGCCGTACTGATCTTTTTAGCCCAGCTGCCCCAGCTTACCAATGTGCCCCCCACGGTTTACGTAATCACCCTGCTGTCCCTGGGCATCATCTACATTTTGCCCCGCTTTACCCAGACAGTGCCTTCCCCCCTAGTGGCCCTGGCGGTCATGACCATCGCTGCGATCGCACTGCGCTTGGATGTACCCACCGTGGGTGACATGGGCGAGCTACCCACCGCTCCCCCCCTATTTGCCTTGCCCCAGGTGCCCTTCACCCTGGAAACCCTAGAAATAATTCTGCCCTATTCCTTTACCCTAGCGATTGTGGGACTGTTGGCCTCCTTTCTCACCGCCTCCCTGGTGGATGATTTAACCGACACCCCCAGCGACAAAAACCAAGAAGCCAAAGGTCAGGGCATTGCCAATATTGTCACCGCCTTCTTTGGCGGCATGGCCGGGTGCGGCATGATTGGTCAGTCGGTGATCAACGTCCAGTCCGGCGGGCGGGGGCGCCTTTCCACCTTGGCGGCGGGCGTATTTTTGCTAGTGGCCATTTTATTCTTGCAAGACTGGGTGAGACAAATGCCCATGGCCGTCCTAGTGGCCGTCATGATCATGGTGTCCATCGGCACATTTCGCTGGTCGTCCTTCACCAATATGCGCCGCGTTCCCCGCAGTGAAGTGGCCGTCATGCTAACGACCATGTTTATGATTATCTTCACCCGCAACTTTGCCCTGGGTGTGGCCACAGGGATCGTCATGAGCACGGTGTTTTTCTCCCGGAAGGTGGCCAAGCTCGTATTTGTTGATAAGGTACTGACGGAAGACGGTGCCCACCGCACCTACAACGTGTCTGGCCAAATTTTCTTTGTGTCCCGCGATGAGTTCGCAGAGTCCTTTAACTATGGTGAACCCGTTGATCAGGTAACCATCGACTTGAGTAATGCCCAGCTGTGGGATCAGGGGGCTGTGGAAGTTCTGGAAAAGGCCGTGCAGAAGTTTCGCCGTAACGGTGTGGAGGTGACCGTGGTGGGTCTCAATGAGGCTAGTTCCACCCTGCTCAACCGTCTTGCCACTGAAGATGAACTCTTGGCCAATGGGTAAGACCTGCTGTAAACGCCCGCTCCTAGGGCAGCGGCAAAGCGAACCATTAGGATGCGTCCTGATGCAGAGTAACGGGTAAAGAGTGCGCTGCATCTCGTTTACTCGCCTCAGTCCTAACAGCCCCCTAGAGGTCATTCCTCAGCTCAACCACAAGGATAAAACACACGTTATGAAATCGATTCTTCTATGCTCCGATGGCTCTGCCTTTGCCGACGGCATTTATCGATATGGGGCCTGGTTTGCCCGCCAATTTAAGACCCAAACTAAGGTCCTATTTGTTACCGATATTCGCAGCCAAAAGGTTGTTTCCACTGGCAATTTCAGCGGTAGCCTTGGCCTGGGAGCATCGGAGCAGTTGCTGAGCGAACTGGTCAACCTGGAGCATGAGCGGGCCAAACTCAATAACAAGCGCTCTCGGTTGGTTTTGCAAAACGCCGGCCAGATGCTCAAGGATGAAGGGTTGAGCGATGTGGAACTGATCAACCAAACGGGTTTCCTCGTTGACTGCTTCCATGACTTTGAGGCGGACGCTGATTTGGTGGTATTAGGCCGACGGGGGGAAGCGGCGGAGTTTGCCTCAGGTCACCTGGGGGCCAACATTGATCGCATTGTGCGCAGCAGCTCTAAGCCCTGCCTGGTCACTCCCAAAACCTTTGCCCCCATTGAGCGGTTACTAGTGGCCTACGACGGTAGCCCCACGGGCAAGCGAGTGTTGCAGTTCCTGGTGGACAGTGCCCCTGGGTTTAAGGATGTGGAGATTCATCTGCTGACGGTGACTAAGCCAGATTCAGAAGCGGTGCGATCGCAGGAGCTAGACAAGGCCCAACAACAGCTGCAACAGGCAGGGCTAACGTTAACCACCAGCCAGCTCTCCGGCGACCCAGAAAAGGTGATTGCCCAATACATTGAGCAACACCACATCAGTCTCTTGCTGATGGGAGCCTACGGCCACCGCCGCATTCGCCACCTGGTGATCGGCAGCACCACGGTCCAACTACTAAGAAGTGCCCATATTCCGGTACTTTTACTTCGTTAGCCGCCATAACTTAGCCGCCATAACTTAGCCGCTATAACAATGCTGAAATACGTCTATCGCCGCTTATTAGTCGCTATTCCGACATTATTGGCGATCAGTGTGGTGATTTTTGTATTACTGGCCATTGCCCCCACCAATCCCCTCGGTGAAATGGCCACGAATCCCGCCATCACCCCTGAAGTGCGCGAAAATCTTCGCCGGTCCCTGGGGTTGGATGATCCTGTGATCATTCGCTACTTCAAATGGCTATGGGCCTTGATGCAGGGCAATTTTGGCTATTCCTTTGGCAGTCGTAGCCCAGTCAGCGAGCTAATTTTGCAACGGTTACCCGCCACCCTATGGGTGATCGGGTCCGGGTATGTGCTCAGTGTATTACTGGCCTTACCCCTAGGCACCCTCGCCGCCATCAAAAAGGGCACGGCCATAGACTGGCTGATTTCCACCCTGGCGTTTGTGGGCTTTTCCCTACCTACTTTTTTCACCGGTCTGTTGTCGATTTTGGTATTTAGTGTCCACCTGGGCTGGGTGCCCTTTATCTACAGCAGCACCCTGGTGGTCAATAACTGGTCAAGTTTTCTAGAGTTGGTGCGACAGTCTATTTTGCCCGTGGTGGTGCTGGCCCTGTTTCAAACTGCGATTTTAATGCGCTTTATCCGCACCGCCATTGCGGAAGAACTGCCCCAGGGCTATGTGCGCACGGCTCGCGCCAAGGGGCTAGCCCGGTCTCGTATTCTGGGTGTTCACATCCTGCGCAATGCCTCTATCCCGGTGGTCACCCTAATTGCCCTGGATATTCCGAGCTTGTTTACCGGCTCGTTAGTCCTGGAGCAGGTGTTTCGCATTCCTGGCATGGGGGCCCTGCTGATCGATTCCATTAACCGCAGCGATACTCCAGTGGTCATGGCGGTTTCGTTTATCTATGCAGTGCTGGTGGTTGTATTTAACCTCATGGCAGATGTGTTGTACGGCTGGCTAGACCCAAGGGTACGGTTGGAATAGATTCCTTTCTCGTTGCGTCAATCGTTTTTATGGAGATCAGTTGAGGTCCATTTGAAGAGAACTACGGGCGGGTATCATCAAGAGCCAGGTCTTCCCAAAGATTTTCTCCTCCCATGGGAACGCCTAGTAACATCAAAGACTCTATGGCCTCCCTCCGCAATGGCGGTTCAGCCCCTCAACCCAGAGAATCCCCCCTAATGATGTGGCCAGAGTTTGGGCCGGAGTAGCATGCGGGTAGCATCCAAAAGCTTCTGATGCTGAGGTATGGAAAGGCTATATGGGAAAAACGATATGGCGAAACTGTTTTCCCTTTCAGCATTCCCTGATGTAAGCATCCT
>CALHGI010000675.1 GCA_938029995.1 uncultured cyanobacterium
TATAGCCAGTCTCTTCCTCAATCTCTCGCTGAATAGTTGTAAATGCATCTTCCCCCACCTCAATCGTGCCTGCGGGGAACTCCAACAGTCTCCCCTTCACCGCAAATCGATACTGTCGCACCAACACTAGTTTTCCGTCCGGAGTGATCGGAACCGCCATCGCCCCGCCCGGATGGCGAATACATTCCCATTGACCTTCAACCTTGTTAGGTAGTCGCAGACGGTTGACCTCAAAGTCAAACTTCCGTCCGGCATAAAATAAATGCTTCTTAAGCAGCTGGGGAGGTTCTAGTCCAGGATGCATAATATCGATGCGGTGAGTTGGCAATGAAGTGGGTAACGAAATTAGGTTACACCATGGAACGGGCCCGTTTCCTCTTGCCTAACACATGCATCAACCAATCCCTAATCAAAATCGCCCCCAGCAACAGCCTAGCTAGGCAACCAAGGGAAAAACCCCAGCCGTATCCACCTGGAGCAATAACTCTTTAACCGTTTGGTCACGAACGGGATGCCGCCAATCCGCGACAATCTCCACTAATGGCACCAACACAAACGCCCGCTCACACATCCTGGGATGGGGCAACGTCAGACTCGCCGTATCCACCACTCGATCGCCATAAAACAGCAAATCCAGATCCAAGGTCCTGGGTCCCCAGCGTTCACGCCGAATGCGACCAAAGCTGGCTTCGGTGGCTAGCAAAACCTCCAACACCTGTTCCGGGCTGAGGGTAGTGTGGAAAATAGCACAGGCATTGATATAGTCGGGCTGGGGCGGACCAACGGGGGCGGTTTTATAGAGCTGAGACCGGGTCTCTAATCCCATGCCGTCTATCTGCTCAAGCCGTACCAATGCCTTTTCAATCGTGTGTTCCGAATTACCTAGGTTACTTCCCAGGGCAATGGCACATGCCGTTTCCATACTGCGTTGATGAGTCGTCACAAATCCAGGCAAACCCTGGAGACTCTCAATCATAACCGTTGCGCCATCGCCCCATCAGGGTAAACATTACCCTTGGCAAGTTCAGAAACTAGACTTAGAGCTCAGAGGGCAACACGTCAATACTGACCGGATGCCCTAACCAGTGTCCCTGGGTTTAATACGTTAATGGCACCAACCATTGATGCCATTCGGCCAGGTCTTACAAATTCGGCTGTAGTCGGTCGATTAACTTATCAGCGGACATAGCTCCCTCAATCCGGTCCACCACCTGGCCATCTTTGAATAACACCATGGTTGGTAGGGCATGGATCTCATACTGAGAAGCCAAGTCGGGATACTTGTCCGTGTCAATCTTAACGATCTGTATCTGGTCCTGCTGCTTGGCCTTAACCTGCTCTAGTACGTTGGCCATGAGTTGACAAGGACCGCACCACACTGCGTAAAAGTCGACCAAGATAGGCTTATCAGCCCCTTCTAACATTTCTTGAAAACTAGAAAATTGTTGTTTTACAGCCATTGTCTAAATCCTGGATGAGTTAAGCCTTTATGCTAGGCGAGCCCCAGGAAAATAGCCGGTATTTAAGCAAATCCTTTGCTTTGTGATAAGGATTGGTAAGAGCCCTTTAATACGAGTAGTCCAACCAACCAGAAGAAGTATTGGCAAAGGGCCCCTTAATCCATAGACTGCCACCCTCCAAGAACGCATAACCAACGAGGGGCCTCTTACTAGACTGCCGCTCTCCAAACATAGATAATTCACGAGGGGCCTCTTACTAGACTGCCAATCTCCAAACATAGACAATTCACAAGGGGCCTCCCATAAGGCATGGCCCAGCTCTAAACATAGATAATCCACAAGGGGATCAGAGGATTGATCCTCACCCCCCAAAAATAATAGAGTGATCGAGCTGTTAACCATTCCCCATCACCATGACTGGAGCAATGCAAGATCAGGTGGCTATCATTACCGGCTCATCCCGTGGCATCGGTAAGGCAGCTGCCCTCGCCCTCGCCGCAGAAGGCGCTAGCGTTGTGGTGAACTATGCTCGCTCTAGTGCGGCGGCGGATGAAGTGGTGGCCGAAATTACCCATGCTGGCGGCAGTGCCATTGCCCTCCAAGCAGACGTTTCTCAAGAAGACCAGGTGGACGCACTGGTGAAGGCCACTAAGGAGAAATTTGGCCGCATCGATGTGCTGGTCAATAACGCTGGCATTACCCGCGACACCCTATTGCTACGCATGAAACCGGCTGACTGGCAGGCGGTGATCGATCTGAACCTGACGGGTGTCTTTCTTTGCACCCGTGCCGTGGCTAAAATCATGCTCAAGCAGCGCTCTGGACGCATCATTAATATTTCGTCTGTGGCAGGTCTCATGGGGAACCCTGGCCAGGCGAATTATAGTGCGGCTAAAGCAGGTGTCATTGGTTTTACGAAAACCGTTGCGAAGGAAATGGCGGGTCGCAGCGTGACGGTAAATGCGGTAGCGCCTGGCTTTATTGAGACGGATATGACCAATGAGCTATCGAACACTGAGGAGATTTTGAAGTATATTCCCTTGGGTCGCTACGGTCAGGCCAGTGAAGTGGCCGGACTCATTCGTTTTTTGGCAGCGGACCCAGCGGCGGCCTACATAACTGGGCAGGTCATGAATGTGGATGGTGGCATGGTGATGTAATGCCAATGGAAAATTGTAGGGGCGTTGCATGCAACGCCCCTACAATTTTCCTACACGGGAGCCTTCATTTCATTCTTGGCTAACGCCGCTTGGACAGCTGCCTGTTGATCCCGATGGGTCATCCAACGATGGTATGTACGATTGTGTACCTGCACCGAGTGGCCCATCATCCTGGCGGCGACGGCATCGGGCAAGCCCATTAAGATGGTGCGCACGGCCCAAGCATGGCGAAGATCGTAGGGTGAAAAGGGTATTTTGTAACGGCGAAACTGGGTGGTAACTTGCTGACCTACGCGCTGCAACGTAGTCGTGGTGAGGTCAGTGTTCACCTTGGGTAGTTCGCCATGGGCTAGGTCAAAGCGCTCGACCCATTCTGGATAGAAAGGCCACACCGCATGGCGGCCCGTTTTGGTGGTTTCTCGGACGATGATTTCGGCACTAGCATTAGGGCCTGAGTCACCAGCTGACAAATCGGCCAGATCGCAGAAAAACACCTCATGGTTACGCAACCCATAGGTTGCCATCATGCCGTAAACATATTTCCATCGAGGATTTTTGATCCCGTCGTAAACCTCAACAATCTGATCATCCGAGGGTAAATCTCTGAGCTGGGTTTGGCTGCTGCCATAGTTACCCCAAAAGGACTTTAGATCCGTGGGTAGGTCCAAATTAAGGAATTCTGCCAGGGCGGCCAGGGCCGTACAGCAAATCTGACGGCTGCGGGAATTGGCTTGGGTGCCTTGCACCGTGGCATAGATAGCCTCGGGCAGACTCAGGTTACTATGGCGTTCCGCTGTGGCATGTAACTTTCGTAAATAGGGAACATAGGCTTTTTCCCAGGTGGTTTTAAGGGAAGAGGCGGATGATCCAGAGCGACGGGTTTCAAAAAAATGACGTTCAAATGCATCTATTTGAATAGATAGATCGGCTCCGGCCATGCGTAGACCAGCCACGGGGCCAAGGTAATCGCGCCAGTCAAAAATATTTTGTAATAGCTGGGCCGCAATAATTTTGGCCGTTTGCTCACATTGCTTCAGACCGGCTTTGGTGGCGGGTAATTTGAGGGGTAAACGCTGCTGGTAGGGCCGTAGCTTGGGACTCCCAGGCCGTGGCGGTAGCGTGCCCCTCAGATTTAAACGGTCTCCACGGCGCTCAATCTGCAGACCTAACTGGGCCGCCTTCAGGCGCTGGTTGACTTGGTTTAACGGCTTATCGATGGAATGAACCGCAGCTGAATCAGCCATTTTAAATGGAAAAATTCTCAACTTCTACAAATCTGATATGCCTACGGGAGGAGTTAGTTGTTACGATAGGTCAAGATCATTAAAACTTCGTTTAAAAGGTAACCGCACTGTTATGGGTCGTACTGGAGTCTTATTACTTAATCTTGGAGGTCCCGAGCAGTTAGAGGACGTACGCCCATTTTTGTTTAACCTATTTGCCGATCCAGAAATTATTCGGCTTCCTTTCCCATGGTTGCAAAAGCCTTTAGCCTGGCTAATTTCCACCAGCCGCGCTAGTAAATCCCAAGAGAATTATAAGGAAATTGGTGGTGGTTCCCCCCTACGACGTATCACCGAAGAACAGGGAGATGCTCTCAAAGAGTACCTGAAAAATCTAGGGCGCGATGTCAAAATCTACATCGGCATGCGCTACTGGTATCCCTTTACGGAAGAGGCCGTGGCCCAAATTAAGCAGGATGGCATCGAAGAGCTGGTCATTTTGCCCCTGTATCCCCAGTTTTCTATTAGTACTAGCGGTTCTAGCTTTCGTCTATTGGATAAGCTCTGGCAGGACGACCCCGCCCTACAGAAAATTGACTACACCCTAATTCCATCTTGGTATAACAGCCCTGGCTATGTGAGAGCCATGGCGGATCTGATTGTTCAAACCATTGATAAACTGCCTAACCCAGACGGGGGCCACATCTTCTTCAGCGCCCATGGCGTACCGGTCAGTTATGTGGAAGAGGCGGGTGATCCATACCAAAAGGAAATGGAGCACTGTGTTGAGTTGATCATGAAGGCGGTGGGGCGACCCAATAACTTCACCCTGGCTTACCAAAGCCGAGTGGGGCCAGTGGAATGGCTGCAACCCTACACGGAAGATGCCATTGAGGAGTTGGCGGAAAAGGGGATTGATGACTTAGTAGTTGTGCCTATCAGCTTTGTATCTGAGCACATTGAAACGCTACAGGAAATTGATATTGAGTACCGGGAGCTAGCCGAAGAATCGGGCATCAAAGGCTTCCACAGAGTACCTGCCCTCAACACCTACCCTGTGTTTATTGAAGACATGGGCAATATGATCGTCCATGCTTTGGAGTCTCCCCGAAAACTCTTTTCCGATGCGGCCCAGCTGCAAAAGCAGGTTCGAATTTACCCTCAAGACAAGTCTGCTTGGGGACTGACGCCGTTTGCGGAAGTGTGGAACGGTCGCTTAGCGATGGTGGGGTTCCTGGCCTTGATCTTGGAAATGGTGAGTGGCCATGGTCCTTTGCATATTGCCGGGTTAATGTAATTTGCTTAGAAGCGTAGGTACTTGGCAAAAGAAAAAGTAAGTAAAAGGATGGGGGTTAGGCGTAGTCGCAACCCCCATCCTTTTTTTAATGACTTAATTTTGGGACGGCATTGGCCGATTGTAATGCCGTCAATGAGGGTTTCTCGGATGAAACCGTGGAGTAGATCAGCAACGCCCCGTTTATTTTTTCTTTTGCCACTGACGCCACATCACTGAACTGCGAATGGCTAACCACAGTAAAAACAGGGCTATTAGGCCCCCTTGTTCTGGTGCGTCGAAGGCGAGGAATGCCAGACAGATGCAGAGGGCATCTTCTATAAACATCATCCACAGGGGTGGGCTGTTAAAGCGGTAGAGCCATCCCACCTGCACCATTTGGATCACTAGGGCCAGTGCCCCACCGGTAATGGCCAATAGAACCAACAACCAGCTGTCGGAAATGTCGGCGAGACGTGCGATCGAAATCCCGGCAATTGTCCCCACAAAGGGGCTAATAAATAATTCTGCGCTTTGTAAAAACCGCCGACTGACCCGATCTTTAGAGATTGTCAGCTCCAGTAGGGACCAAATCACCAAAATGGTCACTACAAAAATCTGGGGAATATGGGCTAAAACGGGCACATTTGACCATAGTTGCTCACCTGAGAACAGGCCAATGAGCAACAAGGGTAGGGCCAAGCGAAGTCCGGTGGCTGCCGAAATGGAAAGCACCGCAAGTAGTTCTGGAATAATCACGTTCTTTTATATCAGGGAAGGAATGGGGCCAAACGTGAGATAGACAGGTGACTCAGGGGATGGAGGATAGATACCCTGGATATCCCCACAAACTTAATAAAGGATGAGCAAAGGCAACTTTATGGCAGTTGGCTTAACCTAGAGTGAGTAGCTACCACAAAACCCTTGCTTCATAGGCTGCCCAATTCTTGAGTTCATGCCATCTCCCCATATGTCCTACGATCGTCCGCTTTTATCTGAGCTAAAATCTGCAACCGTCGCTCGATTTCAACTATTGGGTGTTGTGTTGGTTAGTCTATGGTCCATTGAAATTATAGATTTTTTAGTGTTCGGAGGCCGTCTCAATCGATACGGTATTCGCCCCCGTTCCTTGGGTGGGTTGTGGGGTATTCCCCTAGCCCCTCTGCTCCATGGGGACTTTAGACATTTAATTGCCAATACGGTGCCGTTACTCACCCTGAGCTGGTGGGTGATGATGCGCTCCATCGGCACCTGGTTCAAGGCGACCCTCCTGATCACCCTGGTGGGTGGTTTAGGAACGTGGCTGTTAGCGCGGGGTGGCTCAGTTCATATTGGTGCTAGCGGCCTTGTGTTTGGCTATTTGGGTTTTTTGCTCGGGCGGGGCTACTACGAACGAACCATGGGTGCGATCGCAATTTCCCTGTTTGTCCTAGTCACCTACGGCGCAATGTTTTGGGGCGTATTCCCCACCCAGCCGGGCATCTCCTGGGAAAGCCACCTATTTGGTTTTATCAGCGGCATCGCAGCAGCCTACTGGCTCACATCCAAACCCGACATAACGTCCGATAGATAGCTGGACGTCGCTTCAACCGCAGCGATGGTATTTTCATAGAGCATCCGTGTGGGCCCCATCACCCCTACGCTGCCCAACGGCATCGAATCACGACTACAGTAGGTGCCCGAAATTAAGGCACATCCCTGCATCGGCTCCAACGGATTCTCCTCCCCAATCCAAATTTTCAGAGGATGGTTATCATCCGCACACATCAGAGGCCACAACTGTTCTCGGCCATCGGCCAGTAACGCCACCAGATTACGCAGCTGATTCTGCTCAGCAAACTCTGGCTGATTCAAAACATCCGTCACCCCTGTCACCAAAATATGGGTTTGGGGCTGACGCTTACGGTGGGCCAAATCATTAATGGCCTGGCACAGGGCCAACACATGATGCTCCGCCGTGTCCACCTCATGCCAATCCAGGCTAGAAATCTCCGATAGGGGCCTGCCACATAGCTGGGCCGTCAAAAAATTCGATAAAATCTGCAGCTCCCGATCAATCGCCTCCTCATCCTGCAGGGTGCCAACACCGGTAATCCCCTGGGGTAGTTGCACCATCATGGACTCAGTGCCATAGCTATCTAACACCACCACCAAAAGCACTTGATCAGCCGACACCTTCACCAGCTGGAGGTGTTTGACCACCATATTTTCCAACCGAGGCATGGTGACCAGAGCGATATAACCACTCAGGTGAGCTAAAATTTGTGCCGCTTCCTGGAGTAAGGCTTCCAGACTCCATCCCTGCCAGTTGAGATGTTGGGTCAATAACTGGTCAATCCGTTGGGCCGTCGGCTTAGAAGGTTTGATCAACTCATCCACATAAAGCCGATACCCAGAATCAGACGGAACACGCCCAGCCGAGGTGTGGGGCTGATATAAAAAACCAGAGCGCTCCAGCGCCCCCATCACATTACGAATGGTAGCCGCGCTGACATTCAGGTCAAAGGCTTCAAGAAGTGCCCTAGATCCAACGGGCTCCGCTGTTGATACATAGTGACGCACCGTTGCACGCATCACCTGCTGTTGCCGAGGATTCAAGTTAATCGACTTATCAAAGACCATCAATGTCACAAACGATAAGGATCGCGAGCAGTTAACTCAGGCATAGATGCAACCCATCTTAGAGGCTGCCACCCCATCAGAACGCTTGATAGGATACTAAATCTTTTAATAAAAATATTAGATTGTGTCTGCATCAAAGTCTTTGAAGACTTGAAATGTAAATATATCGTTATAAATTCAGCTTGCCACGATGACTTTTGGGTCCTAATGACTGTGTTTGAAATAGTCATTCAGGTTGAGATCCGTACTATCGTCAATCTGGCGCATCATCGAACGAGTGATCAGTTTGCCCTGTTCCACTAGAACTTTCCCCGTCAGGGGATGCAATAAATCCTGCTCTGCCCGACGGCCAATTAACGACTCAATATCCTGAATAGAATTCACATACATGCCCGGTGGTAACTCCACAACTACGCCATTTCCCATTACCCTGGCCTGACAAGCCAGTCGGGAATTTCCCTTACAGGACGTAATAATTGACAGGGTACGTTGCTCTCGGCGGCTGATGGGCGTAAGCGCCTCCATGCCGTGATTGACATAGATATGACAGGTGGCACACATGCCCCGTCCGCCACATTCCTTTAAAACGGACAGCTCCTGGTGCAGTAAAACCGATAGCAGGTTGCCATTGGTTTCAACCGTGGTCTCTTGGGCAATGGGCTCTAAGCGGACTTTTTTCACCATAGATTAAGCCGGAATCCGAAATTAGGTGTCTAAAGGAGCAAGAAAATGTGTAACGGGCAAGGAGCCATAACGGCGGTCGCTTATTGCCCAAATAACAATTGTCGATAATGGGCGGGCAATGCTTGTTCCAACAATGTGTCGTAATCTCGAATAATCCGGGTACATCGCTGGTGAAACCGCTGAGTCCATAGGCGAATCTCTGCCAACTGCTCTGGTGATAGCTGCTGGTCTTGCTCTAAAACGCTAACGGTACCATCGGCATCGATCGAAAATTTATTTAACCAGGGGGCTTCCTGGAAGGTACGCCAATGGTTGGCCACAAGCTGAGGGCCCAGATATCGACTGGTGACTAGGTTTAGACTATTCATGGCGGCCACAACATCACCGAGGCGAGCGGTTGGCACTGGGGTTGAGAGTTCAGACAATTTATCCTCAGCCTCAGCCCGCAGTCCCCGAATGCTTTCCACTAGGGCTGAGTAGTCGGCTTTGATAAATTGCATCAGCTCACTGACCGCTTTGGAATAGTCGCTGGAGAGTGGGCCCTCGCTAAGCACTAGCAAAACCGCTCTGCTTTCTACTTTATGCAATTCCACCTGATGGGAACCAAATTGAAACATACAAAACTCTAGGGAGGCAGGGGTGGTGCTAATGATCTGTTGGATACCTTGCAACAGCAGAAACTGCTGCTCGGAGCCTTGGCCCTCGGGTAACCCAACACTACAGGCCTGCTCTAGAGAATTATCCGGATCTAGAGGGATGAGGCTGAAGCCGATAATACCGGGCAGCTGTAGAAAGTTTTGAATCAATTGGTACTGCATTTAGGTAAGGCAACGGCAGGAATTAAAACAGACCGCGAACTAGGCTGCCCCTATACGGCACCGGGCATAAGCCTTGTTCCACGTCCAGAACGGTCGTTTTGACCTAAATAAAGCGATAGGTTTCGACTAGGACGTAGTTTAGTGAGTTTTCTCTAAAAGATTTCCTCACAAACAATTACTTAGTTAACGTTTTGAGTTATTGTCCCTTCATAAGGAATGATGAAACTACTACATCATGTAGACTCTAACGTGCTGGTAGACTTGCTAGTCTGTTTGTCCAGCAGCGACAGGGGAACTTCATTTGGTTTTGGTCACATGTTCTCCTACCAATCGTGCCACAGGGTTTGCTTGAAATACCGGAGTTGACACCCTAACCGTTATGTCTGACCTCCCGTTTACGTTGGATCAACTGCGCATTCTAAAGGCCATTGCTGCGGAGGGTAGTTTTAAGCGAGCTGCCGATAGCCTTTATGTCTCTCAGCCCGCCGTTAGTTTACAAGTACAAAATTTAGAACGTCAGTTGGATGTACCGCTATTTGACCGTGGTGGCCGACGGGCCCAGCTAACGGAGGCGGGCTATCTGCTCTTAGAATATGGCGATCGCATCCTTAGCCTTTGCCACGAGACATGCCGGGCTATTGAGGATTTGCAAAAACTCCAGGGGGGCACCCTGATTGTGGGGGCCAGCCAAACCACGGGCACCTACTTGCTTCCCAGAATGATTGGTCTATTTCGGCAGCGGTATCCTGACGTGGCGGTGCAGCTCCATGTCCATTCCACCCGCCGCACGTCTTGGAGCGTGGGCAATGGTCAAATTGATTTGGCCATCATCGGTGGGGAGGTGCCCCCGGAACTGCAAGATTCCCTGGAAATTATTCCCTACGCTGAGGATGAACTGGCTCTGATTATGCCGGTCTTTCATCCTTTGGCCAGCAGCCAAGCCATTCAGCGAGAAGATCTCTACAAACTCAAGTTTATTTCCCTCGATTCCCAGTCCACCATCCGCAAGGTGATCGATCAGGTGTTGGCGCGCTGCGGGATTGAAACTCGACGGTTACGCATCGAAATGGAGCTCAATTCCATTGAGGCGATCAAAAATGCAGTTCAGTCAGGCCTAGGGGTGGCATTTGTGTCCATCTCAGCCATTGAGAAAGAACTCCAGATGGGGGTTTTACACCGGGCCAAAATTGATTCGGTGGTGGTCAAGCGCACCCTATCGGTTATTTTTAATCCCAATCGCTATCGCTCAACGGCGGCAGGTGCATTTACGAAGGAAATTTTACCCCAGTTTACTAATCGGGAACTTGACTTTGACCAGCGGCCAGATCGGAAGAAAAATGGAGGCGGCCAATCGGCTGCGCCAAAGTCGCCCCCCAATGGCAAGTCCGTGGATAAGAAAACGTTGGAAGAGAGCAGTTAAGCTAAAGGTAAAATTTTTTGACGTTGTCACTTTAATACGTCGTCCCATTGCTGCTCCATGCAATTACACTGCACCCGGCCTGGATGTTCTCGCCCTGTTAATCCCCATCCAAAACTGAAGGATTCAATCCGCACAGCAACGCAGTTGTTTTGTACCAACTGCGGCATGCCCCTGATTTTGCGGGGTCGTTATCTACCCCAGCGACTGTTGGGGCAGGGCGGTTTTGGCTCCGCTTTTTATGCGTGCGATCGCGATACCCCCGGCCTACGGCCCTGTGTCGTTAAATTATTTCAACCCTCAACCCAGCTGGGCCAGCAGCAATTAAAAATTGCCCAACAGCTATTTGCCCGTGAAGCTGAAGTGCTTGAGCGCCTGGGCAACCAGCATCCCCAAATCCCCGATCTCTTTGCCTACTTCCCCATTGTGGTGAAATCCACCTCATCGGGCCAGGATGAAGAGTACTT
>CALHGI010000676.1 GCA_938029995.1 uncultured cyanobacterium
TCAAGCTAAGTTTGTTGTCATCGGCAACGGCAAACAAGGAGCTGGGGAGCTGGCTAAATAAAATAATCGCACAAATAAACAGGGCAATGGCCCCCGCTGTCCAGAGACGAGCCACATGGCGATTGGGCACCGTCATGCGTAAACTCCAGTGGGAAAATTGTTCAGAAACTTTTTCCGTCAGCCGATCAACGTAGGTCTTCGAGGCGTTTCCCCCCTGGTTACCCAAGAGAAACTTAGACAGGGGCACCACCGCCAGTAGGGCTAGCACATAGCTCATTATCAGGCAGGTAATGGCACTAATGGGAATTAAGCGAATAAACTTGCCTAGGGTCCCGGAAATGGCCATTAATGGGGCCATGGCCAAAATGGTAGTGAGCTGCCCGGTAAAGGCGGGCGAAGCGTAGGTTTGAACCGTTTTGATGGCTGCTTTGGGAAAGCTTAGTCCCTGGACAAAGATGCCATCGTGCAATCCTTCTAACATAAGGATAAACACATCCACCAGCAGACCTAGGGCTAGGATCATACCCACCGTGACCATGGTGTTGAGGGTGTAGCCCAGCATCCATAGGACAAATAGGGCACCGGCAAAGGTCATGGGAATGGCTAAACCGGCGATTAAGGCTTCTCGCCAGGTGAGGGCGACAAACAAAATGGCAAATACTAATAGGGAGGCTTGCAGGACATTACTGCCCAAGTCCGCCAAATCTTTGCGAATCGTATTGGCATCGTTGGTGAGTACCCGATAGGTCATGCCAAAGGGCCAGATGTTGGGGTCCTGGTTGGCTAGTTCCATATCGGCGAGGACATTGTCGATTACCTGAATGGTGTCAGCCCCAGCCACCTTGACCACCTCTAGGTTAATGGTGGGGCTAAACTCACTGCCCTCCCAGCTAACAAATGCCCGCTGGGTTTCTCGCTCCAGACCTTGGTAAATCTCGGCTACTTCCGATAGCCGCACCACCCGATTGTCGTCTAAGCGGGTTACGGGCAACTCTCTTAAATCGTCCAGGGTACGAAACCGACCGTATAGCCGCACTTGGGCACCAAATTCCTCATCGCGTACTAGGTCCCAAGAGCGGTCAATGTTGCCCCCCTGAATGGCATTGCGTACCTCGGTGGCCGAAATTCCCAAGGTGGTCAACCGGCTGGGAATCATTTGGATATGGATGACCTCGTCCCGCTGGCCGCCTAGGTTTACTTCCCGTACGTTTTTGACCGATTCCAGTCGGTCTTGCAGGTCTTCTGCCGCCTGACTCAGGAGGTTAATATCTAAACCTTCGCCACTGAGGGCCATGGTGAGCACCGGCGCATCTTGCTGGGACAGTTGCTCAAAGGAGGGTTTTTCTCGCCCGGTGGATTCTTCTGGGAGTTCGGATTCGGCATCGTCCACCTTGCCCCGCAGTTGTTGGATGGATTCGGCCACGGGGGCCTCTGCTTTAAACGCAACGTTAATGATGGAAAATGAGTTAAACGTGGCGCTGGTAAAGTCATCTAGACCCTGGAGACTTTTGATCTCCTTTTCTAGTTTGTCCGTAACCTGGTTTTCAATGGTTTCTGCATCGGTGCCGCCCCAACTGGTGGTGATCATGGCCCGAGCAATTTTAATTTCGGGTTCCCCCTCCTTCACCATGGAGAAGTAGCCCATTAGGCCACCCATAAACAACATGAAACAAAGGAGAATGGCGAAAATCTGTCGGGTAAAGAAGAACTCCATCCAGGCTGGAGTGGCTGATGGTTCAGAGGTTTCTGCCGGTGTGGCAATATTACGTTCGTCAACGTTCATTGGCTTTGCTCCCGGTTGACCACTTCAACCGGTGTGCCATCCACCAGACGGTTTTGACCTTCTACTACCACCTGTTCCCCCGGTTGCACCCCCGAGAGAATTTCCACACCCGATAGGCCTTCGATGCCCAGGGTCACCTCCCGTTTTTGGACGGTACCGTCCGCTTCGTTCACAACAAAGGCATAGTATTTTTGATTTCTAGGCAGGAGGGACCCCAGGGGTAAAACCACCGCATCATTGCGGCTGGCCACTTCAATCCAGGCATACACTCGCCCCCCCACCTTGAGATTACGCACCTGTTCTAAGCCGCGAATGCTGATTTCGGTGCCGCGACTGCCAGGGGTTTGGGACGGACTCACGGCAAAGACTTGACCGCCGCTGCCCCGTTGTTTGGCAATGTCCAACAGTCCCTGGGAGCTAGTCCCGGCTGCCTGGGCGGCGCTGACCTCTTCTTCTAAGACGACAAAGGCCCGTTGACCGGACTGAATCTCTCCCGCCGCATCGGCCTGTAGTTCTAACTCCACTTCAAAGGATTGGGGATCGACCACGACGATGGGAGCCGACTCAATTAAATCTTGGGGACTGCCAGTATTGAGATACTGGGTGCTCCAATATTCTCCTTCGCGAATATTGATGTAGGCCACCACCCCATCAATGGGAGAAACCAGCTGGGTATCTTCTAGGTCGACGGCACTTTGGTTGAGCCGGGCCTGGGAGGCTCCCACCGATGCTTCGGCAGAGCGAATTCCTTCCTCCCTAGAGAGGAGATCCTGCTGGGAGGTTTTGAGTGTTGCTGCTGCCTGGTCTACTCGGTTGATGTAGGCATCGCGATCGCTTTCCGACACGGCACCCTGCTCAAATAAGTTCTCGTAGCGACCTAACTCGGTCTCGGCCAGGGCTAAATCTGACTGGGCCCGTTCCAAACTAGCCTGGGATTGTAGAAAACTAGCTTTTGCCTGGATTAGTTGAGTTTCCGATACCTGGATGTCTGCTTCGGCCGTGTCGATGCTCGATTGCTGTCTGCGGGCGTCAATGGTGGCTAACAGCTGCCCCCGTGAGACAAAATCCCCTTCCCGTAGTTCCACACCGTCTACTTTTGCCACATAGGTGATATCGCCACTGGCTTGAAAATTGAGTAACCGGCGTTTTACGGGCCACACAGATCCTTCATCGAAGATCCAGCCTTGGACAGGGCGTCGTTCGGCTGTGATTACTTTGACGGGCAAACGGGCCTGGTCAATGGCCGATTCTTCTGTTTCTTCAGCGGTTGGAGTGGCGGTTAGGGTTTTATAGGCTTTGATGCCGACTAACCCAGCCACCACTAGCATCACTAGGGCAACCGCTGGCCAGAGGGGTTTGTTGGGTTTCCTACGCCAGCCGGGAAAGGTGTTGGACTGGGTCGGAGGGGGGGCAGATGCGGGGGGCGGATTGATGGCTATCTCGGCCGCTGCGTCCGATGGCTGATCACGGGGCGGTTGGGGGTTGATACCGTCAGATGTCATAGGGGTAACGGTAAAATTGAATGGGTAGATGATGTGAAATGGTTGTTGTTGATAACTGTGGGCCCGAGCTGATTTGAAGATTTGTTACGGGTGTGGACTTTACCAATGAAGTTATTTTAGGAAACAACAACGACAAATTATTCGATAATGCTGGCAAATAAATGTTGGCAATTCAAGCGCATAGGGCACAGTTTGGCAAATTTGTAACATGGGTTAGTCATTGCTAACTAGCAATATCATTGGACCGCTAGTAGTGCAAAAGACTACAATCCCCCGATTGATGCCGCTGGATTCCCCCTAGGATTAACATGATTGTTTTCTTTGCTGAAGATGCCTTGGGCTGTTCCGTTCTCCATGGCAACCGTTAATTTCAACC
>CALHGI010000677.1 GCA_938029995.1 uncultured cyanobacterium
TGACTCGATAATTCTGTTGTGTTACCTGTAGGGGGGCCTACAGGTATATTTTGGGTTCCTATGGAGCCGGACTTCGACTTCGCTCAGTCCTCTATTGAGGGGGGTAAATAACATCCAAATAGAGGACTTTGACTTCGGTCAGTCCTCTATTTGGCTTTGAGGACGATGGATTTTATTAACGTCTCTGTCCTGATCCCTAAGGTTGTTTCCTCTGGCTTGATGGCGATGGACTAAAAATCCATACTGTCTGCATAGACCAATTTTGTTGCCGCTCGCTGTTCAAACAGCAAATACTCTTCCATGACGCTCCAGAAGAAGGCCCGGAGAGTCTTGCGGCGGGTGGCCGCCGGTAGCTGATACTCAAAGGGCGAGTCGCAGGGCTTGAGCTTGGCAAGATGGTTTTCGCAGCCGCAGCCATGCTCAATAAAATAGCCATGGCGGCTAGAGATGCTGTCGATCAATCGACGCAGCATGGACACATAGCCCCCGTGCAAAATCGCGTCAAACTGTCGCGCCACCCCCAGGTCTTGCTCGCTAAAGCGAAAAGAACGAATCTCAAATAAATCATCCCGCTGCAGCGGATGTAAAAAGGTCCAATAAAATGTGGCGGGCACATCGTGACCCAGTTCACCAAACAGTTCGCTGACCGTATCGACCAGGGCCAGTCGCTCTGGTGTTTGGGCAGGGGACGAACTTACTTGGTGGCGAATCTCGGCAAAGTTAGGATAACTCTCAGGTAAAAACGCCTGGCCGTAGTGTTCGACCGCTTCGTAGGCCAGTTGGCCATTGCCTTCACAGTAGGCGGCCCTGAGGTGAGCGGCCTCTGGTCGTTCGCAAAACAGCACATTGCCCTGCTGGTGTTTTGCTAAGAATACCTGGGCCATGGCCGTGTAGACCTTCGGCTCACCCATCCAGGTGCCGTTGATGATGCGCTGCCAGCTGGGGGGCATGGCGTCGAGGGGGACAGCGGGCTCGCCCTGGATCGTGGTTAGGGCCTGGATGGGGGCCGTTGGGGTGAAAACCATAGAACGTGTTCTCCTGGGAGGTAAATGCATGGGGACGGAAATAACCCACTAGTGGCCGAGGATATAACAAATTTTATGGGGCGACCCTTTGGCTTAATGGGGAGCCATTAATCGCAAGATTGATTTACGTGGTGGGAGGAGAACTATGGATGGGGATCAGAGTTCCGTTAGCAGGACCCTGGTCTTCCTGGACGTTAGCGGTATCTAACGTTAGCGGTATCTATATGAGCCCTAATGTATATAGTTATGGGCTCACATATTCGACACTAGGAACGGTTACCGTTTTGGTGTCAGTGCTGGGCTTATTTTCTAAACAGCACCCATGCAGGAATCGTAATCATCAAGAGTAGAGGGACCAGAGCATTTGGATTTAAGCCAGTTCCAAGATCGCAAGGATCTACTAGGACTGGGTTATTTTGAATCCCGCCTCGATTACATCTGTAAATTGCTTGGTAAGCAAGGGTGGGACTATTTTGTTCTATGGGCATGTATGTGTAGGACTACGTGGCTAGTTTGGTACTAGATCCTGAGAATTACTACATGTAATTTGTCCACGTTTACTAATGGGGTGACGTAAAACCTATAACTACTTGTGGAAATCCTATGGGTAGGTTTTGCCTGTTGAACCAAATCCGCCAATACCTCGCTGTGAGTCACTGAGTTCAGTGACTTCAGTAAACTCTGCTTGGATAACCGGGGCAATAACAACCTGGGCAATGCGCTGTCCTGGGGCGATGTCAAAGGGGGCCTGTCCCAAATTAATCAAAATGACTTTGATTTCACCGCGATAGCCCGCATCAACGGTGCCGGGGGTGTTGAGCACCGTGATGCCGTGATTGAGGGCCAGACTGCTTTTGGGCCGTACTTGCATTTCATAGCCCTGGGGGATTTCGACCGCCAGGCCCGTGGGGACGGCTAGCCGCGATTTGGGGGCTAGGATGTGGTGTTCGATGGCCACTAGGTCGGCTCCGGCATCGCCGGGGTGGGCATAGGCGGGGATGATTGCCCTGGGGCTGAGTTTTTGGAACTTGATGGTGACGATGGACATGGCTACTGCGCTCAGCCTAGGGTATGGGGGAGGTATTTAAACGGTGGTGGCGTGGGGGTGTAGGTCTAGGGTGAGGGTTTCCATGGGGCGAAGGGATTTGATTTGGGTGGGGAGATGGGCCTGGGCCAGCTGCGATCGCACCGCCTCCACCCCTCCAGTGGCGGTCAAGAATTTAGCAATTAGCCCTTCATAGGTGACATCCCCCCCATCGGCGGTGGGTAGCAGCCACTGGGGCTTAGACTTTTGCGCCAGTTCTAGGGCGCCCTCTCCCCCACGAATGACGGGACCGAGGACCGGCAGCACCAAACTAACGCAGGGGGTAATGGCCACATCCACCGGCGGACGGATGTCTAGGTCGCCGTCGGGATAGCCATGGGGCTCATAGTAGAGCCGTAGTCCCGTACTCAACACCGTCACAATATAGGCATTTTCCTTGGCCAGGGGACCAACGGGCGCCCCGGGTAGGGCTTCGATTAGCAGATCGTCCCCCAGGCGATGGCTCTGGCCCGGCATAAGCTGAGTCACCTGGGTAAATCCTTTTGTCGTCGCCACCTTGGCCCCGGCCACCGAGGCGACCACCGGGATAGATTTATCCAAGGCATCTAAGGTTTCTGGGTGGGCATGGTCCGCTAGCCCCTGGGATAGGAGCAACAGATCGATCTGGGGGGGAATGGCGATGGACTGGGGCCTAACGCCACGAATTAGCCAACTAGCATTGCCAAACACGAGGTCCCCCACCAGCCATGGATCGACCAAAATGCAGCGTCCTGCCAGGTTAAATTGCCAACTATTTACATCTAACCAAGTGATAGTGTCTGCCATTGATCCCAAAAAATATTAGACTTGCAACCCATAACATTGTGACTGGGAATTAAAGGTATGACAAAGCCACTATTTTGCCCGTATTCCACGCAAAAATGAACGTTAGTCCGGACAAATAATGTTATATTCGTACGATCAATGATTAAGTTTTACTTATGATTTTGGAGGACTTTATACGTTTCTTCAAATTATTTCTCACTTTATCGATGCGATCCCCGTATAATCAGGCTGTCTAATATACAGATTGGGTTAGCGTCCTGCGGCATTGGTTAAATAGCCGATGTTTATTGGGTTAAGCGCTTAAACTTGGTGTCTATGCGTCGGCAATTGCTGAAAAGTTACACGATTCTAGTTACGCGTTCTGGGCAAACCCCGGTCACCGTAACATTTAGTCCCCTCGCTGGGGCCATCGCTGCGGTCGTTCTTCTCGGTGTGCCGCTAGGTTGGCTGGGAGCAGTTATTTTCTCGCTGTTTCAGAGTAACGTCCAGCTAGCGGATGAAAACCGTCAGCTGACGGACCAGGCCCACCAGGTCCTCACCGAACTCAATACCCTTGATTCGGAAATTGAGAATTTAATGGAACGGGCTGGTTTGCCTGATGAGCTGGGTCAACAGAACGTTGGTGCGGATGACAATGTGCCCCGTGGCGGCGTGGCCGTGGTGGCCAGTGGTATGGAGCTATATGAAAAGGCGAAGACCAAGCTGCCTAGGTTAAGTGAGGTTTTGGACGGCAGCATCAAGCCTGCCCTAGAGCAAACCTTGGCGGCGGAAGAAGCCGAGGTTGCTGCCTATCCGGACGGATTACCCGTTGGCGGGCCCCTCGATATTTCGTCAGAATTTGGTGTTCGGCGTAACCCGTTTGGCGGTTATTCCTATGAAAGCCACGAGGGTACTGATTTTATT
>CALHGI010000678.1 GCA_938029995.1 uncultured cyanobacterium
GGGCCATCCAAAGGAAAACTAAACGTGCCAAACTATTACTTTCATACAGGACTAGTTATTCCGAAATAAATCTTCGGAGAGGGTTCTACATTGAAAAAATATCTTTCAGCGTTCTCAATAAAATTGATATAAAAGTTGAAGGCTAAGTCCTGCCGCTGGCGGTCCCCAGCCAAGGACGAAGGCCCCATATTACATAGACTAAGCTACGATTTACGCTAAATAGCTCGACCATAATCATCCTGACAAATAAGTAAAATTGTCATATATGTGGCCTACGTTGCAGGGGAACAAATGAACAGAACAATGCTGTGCAACATTTTGCAACATTGCACAGCATTGTTTTAATTAAGCTAAGAAACGCCCCCTCAACCTTACACAACTCGCCCCTTGGCCAACCAGATCTGAGTGTTCACCGGGGCTTGAGCCTGGTCCAACATGTCCTTCAGCTGTTCCCCGGCCAATACATCCTCCTGGAGTAAGGTTTGGGCCATGGCATCCAGTAATTCACGGTTGAGCATTAACACGGCCTTGGCCACCTCATGGGCCTGGTGAATCGACTGTTTCACCAGCCGATCGATTTCCGCTGCGGCCTCGCCCCCCATGGGACGCCGGGTGGTATCGCCCCCCAGGAAGTCCGACTGGTTATGGGCAAAGGCAATGGGGCCAAGCTCTGGAGCCATGCCATACTGAGTCACGGCCCGTTCCGCCAGGTCTGTCGCCTTTTGAATGTCGTCGCTGGCTCCGGATGACACCTTACCAAAGGCCACTTCCTCAGCGGCACGCCCCCCCAGCAATGTGGCCAGCTGCCCCCGCAGTTCATCCTCTAGCATCAGGTAGCGATCTTCCTGGGGCGTTTGCATGGTGTAGCCCAGGGCACCTTTACCACGGGGCACAATGGAGATTTTGGCAACTTTAGTGCCACCGGGCATTAGGGCACCGACAATGGCATGGCCCACCTCGTGGTACGCCACAGTTTTGCGCTCCATGGGGGAAAGGATACGAGATTTTTTCTCTAACCCGGCAACGACCCGCTCCATGGCTTCATAAAAGTCGGCCATAATCACGGCCTCACGGTCATGGCGGGCCGCCAGTAAAGCGGCCTCATTAATGAGGTTAGCAAGATCGGCTCCGGCAAAGCCTGAGGTTTGGACTGCCATGGCTCCCAAGTCCACATCCTCCGCCATCAACACCCCCCGGGCATGGACCTGTAGAATCTCCAGACGACCACTGCGATCAGGCCGATCCACCAGCACCTGTCGGTCAAACCGCCCCGCCCGCTTTAGGGCCGGGTCTAAAATCTCAGGCCGGTTGGTCGCCCCCACCAGAATCACACCGCTATTCTCATCAAAGCCATCCATTTCGGTGAGCAGCTGATTTAGGGTTTGTTCCCGCTCATCATTGCCACCGTGGGGGCTGCCACCACCGCGAGACTTGCCAATGGCGTCTAACTCATCAATAAATACAATGCAGGGAGCCTGTTTCTTCGCCTTATTAAATAAATCTCTCACCCGAGAGGCCCCCACCCCCACATAAAGTTCCACAAACTCCGACGCCGCCACGCTTAAAAATGGCACGTTGGCTTCCCCAGCGACGGCCTTAGCCAGTAGGGTCTTACCCGTTCCCGGTGGCCCCACTAACAACACCCCCTTGGGTAGCTTGGCTCCAATTTTGCGATACTTGGCCCCATCCTTGAGAAAATCAACCACCTCCTTTAGCTCCTGCTTGGCCTCATCCACACCAGCCACATCGGCAAAGGTCACGGTTGTTTTACTGCCCCGTTTTGTTTTAGTCGGGTTAGGGGAGCTATAGGTTCTAGCCTTGGTTTTACCCACCCCCATGGCACTACCGCCGGGACTATTTTTAAGTGCCCAAGCCACGGTGCCCATTAAGGCCCCAGTGGAAAGCAACAGCCCCATTAACCCGGCCATGGCACTGGCATTGTCGGGAGGTGTGACCACATCCACCTGATGCTGGCGCAACAGGGCAGGAATATCATCGGTATTGCCCACCGGGGGCGTCGTATAGAAGCGCTTAAAACCAAAGGTGGGCTTCAGGGTATAGTCAATCCGATGGGGTCTGAGGGTAGCCCGCTGTACTTTTTGGGCCTTGACCTGTTCCACAAACGTGCCGTAGGTTGCCTGGGCGATGGTTGCCGTCTTCATGGTGGTTGTCTCGTGCTGCGCTTCTCAACAATTTGATTATGTCGGGATATCTTTTAGAAAATAAGATGAGATAACCCCACCCAGGGAGATACTTTTTAGCCCCAGTTGTTTTTAGATGGGGTTATCCCCATCGATTGATTCGGTTTACCGAAGCCCTTGGGGTGATGCAGCCATGGGTGGGCCATTAAACCGCCCCCATGCGCCGGTTCACCCCACCTAAAAATAGAGCAGTTATTTCCGCAAATTGTCGCATGAATGTTGCGCGTCCCTGGCTTAGGCGGCCTAAACTGGGGTGGGGCAGCCGAACTCAACCTGGGCGACAAGGCCGTACATCCTTAGGTTAGGGCTGTTTTCTTGCCCCTACCCACGGCCCGCAAGTTATGCAACAACCGCCACCGCCCGAGCCAGGGACTCAGACAATTTACCCAGGTTTCTCAGCCACAAAAACTTGTTGCACAATCGGCGGGAAATAAAAACAACACATTTAATAGATATTGTGTTGGAATAGATTAAAAGGTTTTGTAGTAACCCATAGAGAGAACAGCATTCTTCTCCCAAACCAAAAATCTCACCCACCATCATTCTATCCAGAGCCAGGAGATTTCTAATGCCACGTACCAAACGTCGCAACGTCCAGAAAAACCAATGGCAAGTACAGCTACAAAAACCGTTCCAAGACTGGTCTGACCGTTTGCCCGCCACCTGGGCTACCCATTGGCCCATTAAGGAATGGCCCCCCAAACAACCGCCCACCTGGGGCCTAGTGGCCGCTGGCTGGGGGCTAGCGGCCATGGGATTGCTATTTTTTATGGGGACTAAGTTTCAAGCTTCGGTTAGCGATCGCAAATCCGACTGTCGGCAAATCGTTCAGTCCAATGTGGTCCTATCCCGTCAGCAACTGGCCGAAGTCCTCGCCATCCCAGAGCGTTCCGATCAATCAAAGGTAAAGGCCATTATTGCCGAGCCCTACTGTCAGCTAGCCGAACTAGAACTGAGGGACGGCATCAGCGCCCAACGAGAAGCCTATCCCCTCGCCTTTGACCCCAAAACCTGGTTAGTCCTACTGTACGAAGGAAACGAATATGCCGGTTATGCCTTTAGCTTTCAACAATAAGTATCAG
>CALHGI010000679.1 GCA_938029995.1 uncultured cyanobacterium
CTGGTGGAAAAAGATACATTCATTGAGCGAGTCAAACCCACCCAGGCTGAGTGTTCTAAAGCCCGAAAAAGGGAGCCATTCCAAGCCAGGCCATGGCCCTAGGATGGTTTCTTCAATCACCCGGTCAATGGGGAGTTCTGGCTGTTTGGCATCTAAACCAGGAGCAGCCCAAAGGAGTGCATCGGGATAAAATGCTTTAAATTCAGCTGCAAACAAGTAGTGATGAAGATTGGGCGCGATAATGTGTTTGACTATGCCAAGTTCATTGAGTTGTTGGCGTATCCCATCACTGGGTTGAATCGGTGAAATAACTGCAATCTCGGCATTTGTGAGCCGCATTACGGTCATGCGCGTGCCCACACTGAGGCCAAAATATTGCTGGGGCTGTTGGGCCACCCAGATATCACGATCAATTTTTCTCAGCACCTTCATTGGATATGGCATCCATGTCTGCCCCAGTAGAGCTCTCATCTTACAATTCCGAATGGCCCGTTAAATTTGAGTCAGAAAGAGCCGTTCTCAAGGTCATGCTTGCCCCCTGGCTGGAGGGGGCGATTGAACATGTGGGCAGTACCGCCGTGCCGGGGCTGATCGCTAAACCCGTTATCGACATTATGGTGGGTGTGAAATCCCTAGAGAGTTCTCAACCGGCCATTGATGTTCTGGTAAACCATGGTTATCAATATTTTCCATACAAGCCTGATGTGATGCATTGGTTCTGCAAACCCTCCGATGCTTTGCGTACCCACCATCTCCATTTGATTCCCTATCAAAGCCCGCTTTGGCAAGAGCGACTTCGATTTCGGGATGCGCTGCGGACCCGTCAAATCCTAGCCCAGGAATATGCCCAGTTGAAGCAAGCACTGGCGGACCGCTATCCCCATGACCGGGAGGCCTATACCCAAGCAAAATGGCCATTTGTGCAGCGGGTGTTGGCCGATTTACCTGCTGCACTGGGCCAATTTTGATTCCAACCCTAGGGAGCCCCTGTATAAGCGGGTTAACCGTTAGAATGATGGCACTGCGGGTAATTCCTTCTATGCGGGCAATCCGTCTGTGGGCAGCCTTTCAAGTGCTATGCAACCACGTCCAAGTGAAAATTCTGACGTTTTCCCTATGGACAGACTCCAGTTCTTGGCGTGGACAACGTTTAAGGTCGGTGCTGATTTAGGTGATGACCCGATCGGTTAGATGCGTGCTCGTATCTTGCAGATGAAATCATTCCGAGGCTCAGCAGCGCCAGTTTAATTATGGTTTCCCTCGCCCGTAAAAATTTACTCAAAGACCTGCCGCGATTTTTGGTCGCCCAGGCAGGCATTATGTTTGCCGTCAGCTTGGTGACCATCCAGACAGGCATTCTTAAAGGTTTTACCCGTTCCACCACGCTGTTGATTGACAGTTCTGCTGCGGATATTTGGGTGGCGTCGGAAAATATTGTCAACTTTGAGCTAACCGAACCGTTTCCCTACGTACAGGTGAGGCAAGCCCAGGATATTGAAGGGGTGGCCCTGGCCGAGGCTTTGACCATTGGTTCCGGCCGCTGGTACTCGGATGGTAAGCTCACCACTTTGCGGGTGTTTGGTTTTGACCCCAATGGTGAAATGTTTCGCCCCGGTGAGGTCTCGGACAGCGCCATCAAGGCTCTAAACGCCCCCTATTCCGCCTTGATTGATCGCACTAATATGCGATCATTTCGCATTGATCAGGTGGGGGATACGGCCCGGATTCGTCAGCTGCCGGTGATGGTGGTGGGGTTGACCCGCGATACCCAGTCCCTGGTGTCCAGTAAGTTTGTTTTTACGTCGTTGGTTAATGCCAATGCTTACATTAGTTCGGGGTTTTCGGCGGGGTTAACCTGTCAGTTGGGGGATGGCGATATCACCTGTGTGAATGCCTTTCAGCGCGACCCGGATGCGGCTAATGCGAAGGTGGCTGACCCAGAACCCCTCAAGGCCGACGCGCCGGTGACTTATATTTTGGTTAAAGCGGCACCGGGGGAAGATTTACAAACCCTGAAACGACGCATCGAAAGCTCCCTGTCGGGGACCAAGGCGTTTACCAAAAATGAACTGATTAATAGCACCCAGGCCTATTGGCAAAATCGCACCGGTATTGGTTTTATCCTGGGTTTGGGGGCCATTGTGGGGGTGATCGTTGGCATGGTGGTGGTGGCTCAGATCTTGTACACGTCAGTTTCTGAAAATCTGCGGGAATTTGGCACCCTGAAGGCCATGGGGGCGTCGGATTGGGATATTTACAGTGTAATTTTGGAGCAGGCCCTGTGGATGGCGATTTTGGGTTATGTTCCAGGGTTGTTGTTGTGTTGGGGGATGGGGACTTGGACGGCTGCTACCCAGAGCATTGTGGTGTTGATTACACCCTTGAGTGCGGTGGGTGTTTTTGGGATTACGGTGGTGATGTGCGTGGGGTCCGCCGTGTTTGCCATTCAAAAGGTGACCCGTGTAGATCCAGGTATTGTGTTTAAGGCTTAGGCGAGATTGTCCGTGAGGTGTGGGTTGATTAATGGTTGCGATCGCAGCACAAAATATCCAAATGTCCTTTATGTCGGGTACCACTGAAACCAGGGTGCTGAAGGGGATTGATCTGGCCATTCCCCCTGGGCAAATCCGTCTGATGATGGGGCCTTCTGGGTCAGGTAAGACAACGTTGCTATCGATTTTGGCTGGTATTTTGACCCCCACGGCGGGGCAAGTGGAGCTGTTGGGCCAAGAGATCACCCAGCTATCCCGTAAGGAATTGACCGTTTTCCGCCGGGACCACATTGGGTTTATTTTTCAGAGTTTCAATCTATTTCCTGCCCTGACTGCCTTGGAAAATATTGAGTTAGCCCTACAGCTCAAGGGCTATAAGGGACCAGAAAATAAGGATCAGGCATTTGATCTGCTGAAACAAGTGGGGTTAGGCGACCGAGTGAATAATTTGCCCGCAGATTTATCTGGCGGTCAGAAGCAGCGAGTTGCGATCGCCCGCGCCCTGGCCGGAGAGCCAGAGCTAATTATGGCGGATGAACCGACAGCGGCATTGGATTCTTCGACGGGCCGAGATGTGATTGAACTAATGCAGTACCTGGCGAAAAATAAGGGCTGTACGGTGCTGATTATTACCCATGACCCTCGCATCACCGATGCCGCCGATGAGATTACTTATTTAGAAGACGGCCTATTAGCCCAGGAATCGAGCTTGGTCGGCGGTTTGCATTGATTGAGCAACATAAGCTTTTGAGTCGTAAGCGATTCGAGTAATATCATTGCTATCATTTTGGCAAAGCAATTGATGGTCCATCGGAGTAGCACAGTATGACTGCCACTCTCATCCAAAGCCCGGACCGTGTGATTTTACAGAATATCAGTTGGCAAAGTTATCAGAGTTCAGCAAATCGAAGGTTTGGATAGACAATCATTTGCAATCGGTTCTACGAACGTGGACTTATGGCTAGG
>CALHGI010000680.1 GCA_938029995.1 uncultured cyanobacterium
CGTGCTTAATGCGCGAAACTTGATGCTCATTGCAACTGAGCCAGGTGATGGCACCGATGGTGGCTGGTGCAAATACGAAACGGTAGGAGTACCGTAGGGACGGTTGCTGGCTGAGATGCTTTGCCAGGAAGGTGACGAGGGCAACGCCTGACAAGTTATCGTTGCACAGGGATGGGTGACACTCATGGCAAAACAGTAGGATTTCATCCGTGGTTTGGCCGGGTAAAAATAGCTCGCCATAGGTGAGGGAGCCATCTTCTAACGAAGAGTCAATATAGACTTCGTAGTCACCGTCTGGCAGGGATTGCAACGTGCGATCCCTTAGGCAAAACCCCCAGTTTTCGTTGTAGTAAGAGGTGCGATAGGGAATCCAATCGGGGCGATCGGGCATGGAGAAAAGATGCTCTTTCAGCTGGGAAAGAGGCATCTTTTCGTGGATGGGCAGACTGTAGTTGAGAATGTGCAAATTAGATGCTTGAAAATCAACTACTTTCTTGCCCGTGGCATCTTTGATGTACGCATCCCGAATATTCCATTCTTTAGGCACTGTCCAATCAAAGACCGGGGTCCCCGATGGGACTTCATGGATCTCTAGAGGGATGTGTTGCTGGATTAGCTTGAGTGATTGTCGTACCCCATTGCCGGTGATACTGCGGCAAATGGGATATAAATCAACTATTAGGTTGTACATGGCCAACCCTAAGCTATCGGTATCAACTGATCTTGCGTCAAGATCCATATTCGTAGCCATTGTTTTGGAATATTTTATTGGTGTGCGATCGCAAATGTCAGGCAGCCCCTATCAGGCAGCCCCTGTCAGGCAGCCCCTATTAGACATAGACCTGCACTTCAGGAATGGGCACCACAAACTTGCCGCCCCATTCACGAATTACACTCATTTGCTCCATGATTTCATCCTTCACATTCCAAGGCAAAATCAACACATAGTCGGGCTTGGTTTCCTGGATTTTGTCAGGATGGTGTACTGGGATGTGGGTACCCGGTAGGAATTTGCCATGCTTGTACGGGTTTTTATCCACCGTGTAGTCTAGGAAATCTGTGCGGATGCCGCAGTAGTTGAGCAGGGTATTCCCCTTACCTGGCGCGCCATAGCCAACCACTGTTTTACCTTCGCGCTTGGCCTTAATTAAAAAGTCTAGAAGCTTACGCTTGGTTTCACGCACCTGTTCATCAAAGTGGGTGTACCGTTCGATGGAGGTAAACCCAGCCGCCGCTTCACGCTGTCTGAGGTCAATGACCCGTTCGCCTACGGGCTTAGACTCATCCTCCGTATGGCGGGCATAGATGCGTAACGAGCCACCATGGGTGGGCAGTTCTTCCACATCAAAGATGGTCATGCCATGGGCCGCAAAGATGGTTTCTAGGGTGCTCAGGGTGTGATAGAAAAAATGCTCGTGGTAAATGGTATCAAATTGGTTTGATTCCATTAGACGCATCAAATGCTGAATCTCTCCAGTGAAGACGCCTTGGGGCTTCATCAAGATTTTGATGCCAGCGATAAAGTCATTTAAAAATGGGACGTGGGCAATAACATTATTAGCAGCAATAAGATCGGCGGACTTACCTTGCTCCACCAGCTTTTGAGCGCACTCTTCCCCAAAGAATTCGTTTAGGGTGGGAATGCCCTTTTCAACGGCTACCTTGGCAATGTTGGTGGCGGGCTCCACCCCAAGCACTGGAATATTCTTATCTACGAAATACTGCAACAGATACCCGTCGTTACTGGCCAGTTCAACAACGTGACTTTGCTCGTTTAGGTTAAACCGCTCAGCCACCTGATCGGCATAGGCTTTACATTGGGTCAGCCAAGTATCACTAAAGGAAGAAAAATAAGCATATTCAGTAAAAATCTCCTCCGGGCTAACGTAGGCCTCTAGCTGTACTAGAAAACATTTGCTGCACACCCGCACATGGAGAGGATAGAACGGCTCCATTTGGTTAACCTTGTCAGCACTTAGGATGCTTTCGCACAGGGGCGACATGCCTAAATCCACCAAGGTATGGTTCAAAGGCGTTTTGCAAAAGAGACACTGGGGGCTGTGCTCGGAAGACGCGTTCATTGTTGCTTTAGTTACGGTTTGTTGACTCATGTTCTAATGTTTGAGTGGTAGACGGGGTAAATGGGTGAGACTTTACATCACTTGGCCAATGGCCGCTTCAGTGACCTGTCGCATATCAGCACCAGACTGGTAGGCCTTGGTCCAGGTGATGATTTGTTCTAAGCCCTGTTCTAGGGACAGCTTAGGATGCCAACCCAGCTTAAGCCTTGCCTTGGCACAGTCTAAGCTGAGGGAGTTGGCTTCGTGGGGGTGGTAGGCTTGGTCCTGTTCCCAGGTAGCGCCATTGCCCCACAGCGATAGGAGTTTATCGACTAGCCAGCCCACCGGTTGCACATCCGACCCATAGGGGCCAAAGTTCCAACCTTCGGCATAGGCTGGCCCTTTGTTGTAAAGGTTCTCTGCCAAAATTAGGTAGCCATTGAGTGCATCTAACACATGCTGCCAGGGGCGGGTGGCATAGGGATTTCGAATCAGGACCGGGCGCTGTTCTAATAGGGACTGAACAATATCTGCCACGAGTCCGTTTTGGGTCCAATCACCGCCAGCAATGACGTTGCCTGCGCGGGCGGTGGCGATGGCAACACCATGGTCGGCATAGTCGCTGGTGCTAAAGAAAGAATTTCGATAGGCGGCTGTTACCAGCTCAGCGCAAGCCTTACTACTGCTATAGGGGTCATAGCCGCCCAAGGGATCTACTTCGCGATAGCCCCAGACCCATTCTTTATTTTCGTAGCATTTGTCGGTGGTGATGTTGACTAGGGCTTTTACGCCCCCTACTTGCCGTAAGGCCTCTAACAGATGGATCGTCCCCATCACGTTGGTCTGGTAGGTGGATACGGGATCTGTATAGGAGGTGTGTACAACAGACTGGGCGGCCATGTGAATTACAATTTCTGGCTGGAAGTCTGCAACAACCTGGTGTAGTTTTTCGCTTTCACAAATATCGCCAATAATGGACTTCATGCCATTGGCCACATGGGC
>CALHGI010000681.1 GCA_938029995.1 uncultured cyanobacterium
GACTTATTTCATTAGAAGGTGGACTGTGAGACCGCTGTGCCCGTAGATGTTCGTGCTGAGCCTGGGCACCGAGCGTTTCAAACTGTTGCGCATCCTTAGGCGTAATGGTGACGTGACTGAGCGTCCCCTGATCCACCTGGAGCAAGGGTTTACCGTTATGGCTTGTCACCGACAAACTAAGCCCATCGGGCGAACCGCGCAGATGATACTGCTCGGTATCGATGGCTAACGTCCCATCCGGCTGGGGCTGCCCCCTCTGGGCCAAGATGTGCCGCGTATGTTGAATAAAGCGTTCCGATAGAGCAAAGGCCCGATTGTCCGCTGCCATTGCGGCAGCATCCCGCTCAGTAAAGTTCCGCTCCCCACGGCCCACCTGGGCAATCTGGGCCTGGTGCTCCGGTCCCCGCTGCATGAGTGTGGCCTTGCGATACCAATCCCGCAGGTCATCCAAGTCCGGAGCACTGAGAAGTTCTTGCTCAGGATTTTGAAACGCTTCTGGCTGATGGCAGAGCTGCTCATTCCAATCGTTAAAACTATTGTCTGGATACAGGGTTTTAGCCTCGGTTATCTGCTCCAGTACCCTTGCACTGAGGTTCATTCCGGCAGTATCGTTGTTAAAAGCCGTAATCACCTCGCCACCCTGGTCAATGTGGTGCTGGAGCTGCGCGACGGGTAACGGACTGTTGCCATTCAGGGCTAGATAGAGAGTATCGTCACTGCGCTCCATGGCGGCTAACGACAACGCTTCAATGGGCGATTCAGTGATGACGATCCGCTGGGTATCAGCACCTGTTTGAAACAAAAACCAACCGTCAGATTTCGAGGAACCCTTGGTGATGTGTTTATAGTCGCTGCCTGTGCCTCGAAGGGCATAGCCGGTAATGGCTCCTGCTCGAAGAGTTTCAGAGGCTTCCTCCGTGAGGCTATCCTGCCGCAGTTGCTGCATGGTAAAGACCGCATTACCCCGCTCATCGGCAAAGACAATGCCCTGCTGAAAAGCTTGATTGATGATGTCTGCCGGAATCTGTCGGTCCTGGGTGAGGTAGCTATGGACCTGACCCCAATTGGCGGAGGCCGTTTTCGGAATGACTAACGGTTCTACCGTGGGTTGCTGAACCTTTTCCAGAATGAGCTGGGCTTCTTGGAACGACGGTATGGCCACCATGGCTTCTCCCGTGAGCCATTCTACGGCTTGTTGAAAGTCCCAATCTTCATTGACATGGAGTACCAGGTCGATGGCCCCACTACCGCCTTTATGGGCATGCCAATCATTAAAGAGACCTTTGTTGTTGGAGATAGAAATGGCATGGCTACCAAAGTGCCACTTGGATTTATCGGCGGAGTAGCGTTCTAGCCCTAGAGATAGGGCAACCTGCTCTAAATCCATGGCCCGTGCCTGGATAATCAATGACTCCCGGTCCTGTTGGGCCATTTCTCGGTGAGCATTCGCACTCAACGGTTTTAGCGGAGGAATGTCTTGGGGTTCTGGATTCGGTGGTGCGCTCTTATTGGTTTGAGTGGGTTCTGTCGGTTCAGGATTACCCCAACTGGGATCACTTCCATCTGCATCAAGGGCATAGTCTCCAATGCCTGGAGTATTATCCAATAGGGATGGCTGGATCTCCCCAGGTTCAGATACTGACTCCTCTTCATGGGTGATTGTTGCCTGAGCCAACTGTGCCCGTGCCGCTTCGCCAAAACCCTGGGCGCGGATATTCATGGCAAACATTTTCGCGAAGGTGATATCGCCGCCGTCATACACGCGATGCTCTCCGCCACGCAAGGCATCCTGGGTGGCTGTTTGGTCCAGCTGGAGAATGCCATCGGACACGATGTTAAACACCATTTCCCCATCATGGACGAGGTCCCCATTCATCTCGATGTAATGGGTGAGGTATAGCTGGTAGTGGTCATCCGCTAGTTTGTGAGCTTCGACGACGAGAGGAATGTAAGGCTCATTGAGAATCTTGAGATAAAAGTCATCGCCTTCCACGATCTTTTCCGCGAGATCCGCCTCATGGAGAAATTTAGAGACAAACTTTTCGGCCATTCTCGATTGGTATTTACTCAGGGCAACCTGTCCAATTGATGAGGTATTGCTTGACGGTTGAGTTTCATCAACAGCGCTTTCTGTGACGGGTTGTGGTTCTGGATTCTCCTCAACGGTTACTCCTTCATTCACCGATATAGATTCTGATTCATGCTCAGCGGGTGAGATCGCATCCGCCTTAGCAAACAGCTCTTCCAAAGATTCGATGTCCTGCGGTGTTGGTTCATCCAAATAGGGCACCACATTGCCCTCAATAAACTCATCTTCGACGTCTAAAACCTGACCATCAGGCGCTTCTTCTAACTCTGGAATCTTCACCCCCATTTGTTCTCGTGCCTTCGGTAGATATCGTGGGTCCACACAGGCAATGGGGTTAATCGTAATGATGGCGTTCAACGTACGCTCTGCATTCTCTGGCGGCACCAACGCCCGCATGGTGTCCCCCCGAGAGACAAAGTCTTTGCCTATCCGGTCAATCAAGCTTGAATTCAGGTAATACATCCCTCCGGTATCCTTGGCTCTGGGTGCTTCTAAAATCAACCCTTCTCCACTGCCATGGAGCCGGATGGATAAATTCCCATCCAAGGTTTTTAGCCCACCGCGTCCCTCGGTCACTTCCGTTAGAAACCTATGAACCTGCTGAGCGGTTTCAAATACTACGGGTTCATTACGGAGCTTATCGGCAATATCAAAGGACTTGGGGAGTAACAGGCCCTGTCGAATCCGGTTCTTGTGGTCCGTGAAGTTGAGGAGTTTGCCTTCCGGGTAGCGATCGCACGCCTTCACCAAATTCCCCGTCAATACCTGTCGCTGTTGCCGAGCATCCTGCTGCTGTAGGTCAAACAGTTCGTAGATCGATTTTCCCGTCCACATATCCTGTTCCACCGGTTCCATGGTCAGCGCCTCTTTAACGGTCTTCCCCTTACGCTTCGTACTATTAAGCGCAGACAAGGGAATCGCCATGGATTTCACATCGCCATTGCTGAGGGCCACCCGCAGATGCCAGGCGCTGGGTACCGATGGAGCACTCCCGCGATCGCGATGCTCCACCCCCGTAATCACCCCATAAAACGTATCAGCGTTGGTTTGATTCTGCTGCCGTGTAATGCGGACCGATGTGCCCACCGGAAAGTCTTTGAGTTGTTTTGTCACAAACGCCAGCTGCTCATCCAATTTCTGAGTCAGCTTATCGATCCGCTCCTGGACCGGAGCTTCAGCCCCTTCAGGTAGGCTAGCCAACTGCTGTTGCTTAATCACCTCCAGACTGGCCAGTTTTCCATTCTTATAATGCTGGGTACTGGCGGTGACCGATTCAATCATGGTGGCTGCTCGTTCATGGCCCTGTTCTCTGAGCCGGTCCCAATGGGCTTCGGCCACATGCTGGCTGTGGGGCTGCTCAAAAAAATCGCGCACCTGGTTCGCCACCTGCACCTGGGTGAGTGGTTTACTCAACGACTTGGCGTCAATAACTTCGAGATACACTGACCCGCTAAATTCCGTTTGCAGTTTGGTGTCAGCGGGGATGACCTCCATACGGGCAATGGTGCGAGCATCCAAGTCCAGCTGATCTGCCTGGAGCAGGCTTTCCCCCATGGCTTCCTTCTGGGCCACCAGGTCGGCATAGCCCATCTCAATTAGCTGATAGGTGCGCTCCTGTTCGGCCACCGGCAACAACGGCAAGCGTCCCGTCACTTTCGACACCAGGTCCAGGTCATTGTCATTGGCACGCCCCAGCGGATCATCCAGTTTGTCGTTTAACTCGGGTACTTCTTCGAGGAGCTGGGTAATCACCGTCTCGCCATACTCATTAAAAAAGTCCACCACGCCTTGAATGGAGGTGGCCGTCTCCCGGTCAGCGGTGACATTGGCATTGAGGGTGGCCATTTTCCGGCTAAGGATGGCCGCCGGTCGTTTCTCGGCGGGTAAATCGGTGGTGAGTAGTTTGTAATGGGGCAGCTCCACCTGACCAGTGCGGTGGATACGTCCCAGGGTTTGCATAAAGGTATTAATATCGCGGCTGGCCTGGGCCACAATCATTACCCGTGGCCGTTGGTCTTCAAAGGTTTCTGAGGCATGGAGAGAAATACCCGTAGACCCAGACCGGTTGATAATAATCACATCCGCTTGGCCGCTGTTAAAGTGATTGACCGCCGTGATTTTGCCATTGGTGGAAATCTCTTTCGCCGAACGAGTCTTGTACACCGCAGAGCCATCGGCATCATAGTCCAGAACCGATTTTCGCCCGGTGACTTCCGTGGTGGTATAGCCCGCCTGCTCTAACCGTCCTCGAATGTAGTCAATAGGACTAATGGGAATCTGTGAGAGATCGCTATCGTCGATAATGTCTCGGGCTTCCAGGTAAGCGGCCAGGCCGTCCACCCCCAGTTCCTCATCGGTCATGGGCCTGCGGTCCCTGCGTCCCGCATGGTCACTAATGGTAATATCCCGAGATCTCTCCAGGTATCTCGCTAAAAGATCTGAAAAGGTAATATTCACCCGGTCCCCCGGTTTCGCATCATGGGTCTCCGCCCAAGCATCAATAAA
>CALHGI010000682.1 GCA_938029995.1 uncultured cyanobacterium
TGGGGGCCCACCTCACTTATGACCGCATTTTTGGTCACCTCGCTGCCGGTGCCAGATGTGGTTGGCACTGCCAAGTACGGTACTTTCTCTCCACTGTGGGCCATCCCCTTACCCACTCCTTCCAAATGATCCATGATGGAATTGCTGTGGGGCAGCATGGCGGAGATCGCTTTCCCCGCATCAACAACACTGCCACCACCAATGCCGACGACAGCTTGAATGCCCTGTTTCCTATAGGTTGTGCAGGTATTATCAATAAATGTAGGCGTTGGCTCTCCGCTGCAATGCACAAGCTCATAGGCGAGGCCAACCTGTTGTAGGCTGGCCTCGATTTGTGCCAGTTTGCCGGTCCTTTCTAAGGACTGGCCCCCCATAACAACTAATAGCCGCGTTAGTCCTCTTTCCTTTAACCAAGCTGGGATCAGCCGTCGTTTTCCTGCGCCAAAGTAAATGGGAGGTACCTTGGCAAAGCTAAAGTCTGCAAACACTAGCGGTATTTTTCCTTTATCTAAGAGGCTGTTTTAAAAGTCATAAAAGGAGTAAAAAAGCTTACTCAGTATAGGCTGTAGTTGAAATCAGACAGCCCCAAGTAAGCCATGAGTAAAGCATACTCCAGTAATCTGACCCAGGCGCAATTCGAGCTTATCGAACCGTTAATTCCCCCTGCCAAACCTGGAGGTCGCCCCCGTGAAGTTGATATGTGGGCCATCCTTAATGCAATTTTGTATGTCGTGGTTCAAGGGGTGAAGTGGCGCGATATTCCAGGAGATCTTCCCTCTTGGTCTACGGTCTATACCTATTTTCGGAATTGGCGAAATGATGGCACTTGGCTATTGATTCATGACCGTTTGCGAGGATGGGTAAGAGCGGATGCAGGACGTCAAGCAAGTCCCTCTGAAGCGATTATCGATAGTCAAAGTGTCAAGAGTTCAACCATGGTTCACGATGAGGTTGGGTTTGATGGGGCCAAAGGCATCAAAGGTCGAAAACGCCATACCGCCGTTGATACATTGGGATTACTGTTGCGGGTGGTGGTAACCGCTGCCAACCTCCCGGAACGGGCAGGCGGGAAACAAGTGTTGCAGAAAGTCTATCAAATGGGCAATGCAGTCTCTCGTCTTTATTTGATTTGGGTTGATGGAGGCTATGATGGCAAGCCATTTCTCCAGTGGGCTATGGAGTCTTTTCGCTGGGTTATTCAGGTAGTTCTCCGACCCAAGGAGATAAAAGGGTTTGTTTTAGTTAAAAAGAGATGGGTGGTGGAACGAACCTTTGGATGGTGGAATTGGTATCGGCGGTTGAGCAAAGATTATGAGTGTTTACCAGCTTCATCTGAAGCAATGATCTATCTCGCCATGATTCGGCTCATGGCCAGGCGATTGGCATAATTCGATACCTACAACCACTTTTCATACAGCCTCTTAGTGTAAATTTCAGGAATGCCACACGTAATCTAAGGCAGGCATTAGCTAGAAACTTGCATAGCTTTGATAAGAGTGCAAACAAATTTTGGCGATAAGAGGATTTAGTATATTTTCTCTAATCCGTGTAAGAAAAGGCACCCCAAGCCTCTGAAGTGATGCTTTCATAATATCGCCGTATAACAAGTTTGTTACCACGGTCTGATAAAAAAAGGCGTTGCTGATCCTCAGGATGATGTTTTCTGAAAGATACTGTCTCATCGTATGGCTAACCGATCAGTTCGTCCTCTGAATCAGCAACAGCATAAACCCTGTTGATATCAAGTTTTGCAGGAATAATCACCCCGTAATCAGTACTTTATTTAATGCTAAAAAATAGTCTCTAACCGGGCAAAATGGGCGGCTGGGTTGAAATAAATAATGAATTCTTCGCCCTGTTCATTCGTAGCCGTAAGTTCATCTACAAGAACCTCGCCTGGTATCAACGCTTGACCAGTCGGCTCTAACCCAAACAGGAACAGAACATCGTACTCCTCATTGACTGAGACCGTCACATAGGCTGTTTCCGGTGTTTTCCCATCTCCTGATGCAATAATGGACTCCATTAGCCCGTTTACCCATTGCTTATGCACTTCGGCCTCTGCCTCTTGACCCAACCGAATGTAGGAAAGCGCCGTGTAGAAATGTACACGCACATCGATGGGACAACCGTTTAACCAGTCCAACCCAATATCAATTGTTTCATCTAAGTTATCTTGCCTGCCAAGTGCGTCGTCTTGTCTGATTAGGTCCCTCATTGTTTTTAAGGGGCGATCATTTTCACACAAGGCACTAAAGTCTTCGCTCCATCCAATCTCTTCACGCAGGGCAGAAAAATCTGGATAATCTTCCCAGTTTCTCGACGCCACAGATTGCCCATGGGCCTCTGTGGCGAGAGTACTGACAAGCGCAGTCAGAATTAGAATTTTTGCAGGGCTCATAGACGTACCTCACCTAGGGGCTACAATCACTTGTTCATATATTGCAGGGTAATCTAAGCCTATGCAACCCATGGGTCCGGTTAGCCAAGCGCTATGGACCCAAGCTGAAACGAATTGATTAAACGCGCTACGATAAATGGCGATCGTGATCTCATTAACTATGGTTGGCGCTGCTGATCCTCGGTATGATTTGATTTGCGAAATTCGGATGTATCGCGTCATTTCCAGATCGGTTCATCCCCTAAATCAGCAACGGCCTACGGTTTGAAAATATGTCTCGAAAAACCTATCGCGGTGAGCGCTTGGTCCTGCAGAACTTTAGCTATCAAGAACTTGCCTGGGCAGATTTCCAAGATGCGATTCTCTTTTGCTGTGATTTTCGGGGAGCCCATCTATATCGGGCTAATTTTGCTAATGCTACGTTAGTGACCTGCAATTTTAGCGGTGCCCATTTAGTGGAAGCTGATTTTCGAGTGCGATCGCAACGCACCTGTAGCTATGGCAATGCCCAGCTAGATGGCCTTATCCTCCCCCCCGAAGCAGTTCTCGGTAACCCAGACTGTATCCACAATGCCCAATCGCCATTTCTGCGCTGTGCCATTAACCCCCTAGGCCCCTGTGATGGCTGTCAAGATAAGGTTATCTACGACGAACCGATGGCCTTATGAGGACCTATCAAAAACATGAATAAGCAAGAACTGCAAGCATATAGTGACGCATGGAATGCCCATGATATTGATAGAATCATGGCATTTATGACAGAAGATTGTATTTTTGAACCCGGAGGCGGTCCGGAGAGATTTGGCACTCGATATGCCGGTTACGATGCCGTAAGAGAACGATTTATCGAAGTATGGACCGATATTCCAGATGTCAGATTTGAAAATGCTATCCATTTTTCACAGGACCACTACGGCTGCTCTGAATGGACAATTCTTGGCACAGCAAAAGACGGTACCACAATTGAAGTTGATGGCTGCGACGTGTTTACCTTTGAAAACGGAAAAATAAAGTCAAAAAGATCATATATTAAAAACCGAAAATAGCCCCCATGGCCTCTCCCCTCAGGACCTCTGAGTTGATATACCCCCCCATGCCAGACGGTCAACAAAGGTCTTAGTCGAGAAAACTAAACACCTGCCCTTGAGGCCCAGGATTAATTATTTCGTATTTTATCGAGATATTAAGTGTTGCAAAATAATCTCATCTTTAAAATACAAAAACCAATTTGATTAATTAGGCTTGCAATATACAAACTCGTAATGAACAGAGTTCAAGCGCATGCGTTGAGTTCTCTGGTGACCTGTCACTGTTCCTTGGGAACGGGTGGGGGTAGCGATAGCTGTGGGGCCTTACCCATCAATCCCACGGCGAAGCTTTGGCCATCAATGCGGGTACGTATTGAATACGAGCAAGGAGTTGGGAAAATGTTGTTCACCTACGAAGGTCAGCGAGTCCCTCCAGCCACCTTTCGGATCTTTACACAGATGGGCTGGTACCAGCTGTCAACGGCGGATCTCTTTGAGCAAAAAAATGTAGTGGTGTTTGCGGTGCCAGGGGCCTTTACCTGTCCCTATTCTCCTATTCAACTATTGGGTTACAACCAATATGCTGACGTATTCCGAGCAAACGGCGTCCATGAGATTCTTTGTATTGCGGTAAATGATCCATTTTCATTGGCGGCCTGGGCCCAAGAAGAAAAAGCCCATCAGGTGCGTTTTATCCCCGATGTAAACGGTGATTTTACTCGCCAAATGGGGATGTTGGTGAACCTGTCTAACAAGGGTATGGGCCAACGTTCCTGGCGCTATTCCATGTTGGTCAACGATGGCATGATTGAGAAAATGTTTATAGAACGAGATGGCTTTGAAACAATGCCCGTGGTTTCTAATGCCGAAACAATGTTGAACTATATTAACCCGGAGGCCGAGAAACCTGAGCAGACGGCTGTGCTAATGCAAATGTGGCGAACGGTACTCTCTGTGTAAGCACAAGCAGGCGTGAGAACAGGAAGGTTTGAGAACCAGAAGCCTATGCCAGCAAATAAGAGGTTGATTGCCGCTAGTGGACCAGACCCCATGCTCGTTGCATTTCTGCCGCCCGAACAGCGAATGATCAAAAGGTGGGATGCCCCCTGAGACTGCCTAATGGCCTTAATATTTGATTCCTGCATTCATATTTATGGCTATTTTTAATAATAATTATGTGGAATAGTTCATACATGCCTGGTTTTTCTCTTTATGGACAAGTAAGCTAGATCCCAGTATTATTTTCATAAATTTCAGGTGTTACATACATAACCATCAATTAAGGTAAAATATAATGATTTTTTAATCGCTCATTAAAAAATTAGCCATTTCCAGAAAAGAGTTGTGAAGAATCATAAACTTGATTGGAAATCGT
>CALHGI010000683.1 GCA_938029995.1 uncultured cyanobacterium
GCGGCCTGTCTACAAAGCAGATTGAGCACTAAAATACGGTCTTGGGTAAACACACCACTGGTGAAATCGTTTTTGACATATAAAATACCGATCAGCTTGCCTTGATGAAGCAGGGGTAAGCACAGGATACTTTTGGGTTTGTGTCGTACGAGATAGTCATCAATGACCGGTAGATCGGTCTCTAAATCATTGATAAAAACGGTTTCTTGGGTGTTTTTGACATATTGAATCAGTTTGACCGGCACCTTCAAGTTGTTAACCAAGGATTCGGCATAGAGATCGGTGTCTTTGGTGGTGGTGATTGCACGCACCAGCAATTCTCCAGTCGCATCAGGCAGGATCAAGGCACAGCCATCGCCCCCCGAATTTTGTAAGATAATTTGGGTGAGCTGGTGCAACAGTTCATCTAGCTGAATGGTACTGGAAAGCGTTTGGGCGGCTTTGAGGATACTGGCAAAATCTAGGGTTTGATTGAGGTCGGTGCTGTTAGAGCCATCATGCTTGCTCACTGAGGTGGTCTTTCCATAGAGGCTCTTGAGCGTGTGCAGCATGTCTGTTGATTTTGCCGATGATTGCAATATGGAGTACAGCAGTTCAGGATAGCGGGTTTCTAAGTCTGCAACCTTGACCTTGGCGCCCCAACGGGCATAACAATAGTAGGCCTCTTGCATATAAATGGCCGCGATGTTTTTCTTGTCTAACCTTAAATAGAATTTTGCCGCACATTCATTGCCGATGGCCTCGTCTTGTAAGTATTGATTTGCTTTGGCATTGGCAATGGCCCGGTCATAAAGGTCCATGGCTTTCATAAACTGTTGACTATAGCTGGCCAGTTCCGCTTCAATCAGGTCACATCTGTGCTGATAGTTCATGGGGGCATATTGCGCCCAATACTTTAATTTATCTAGGCATGCCAAGATATCTTTCTTTTCTACCTCAGCCCTCTCTGGCGGCCATTTATCTAAACAATCGATTCGTGCCAGGGAAGAATAAAAAAGCTCCAATGGCATAAATAGTGTGCCGGTTACCCCTGCCGAGTTTTTACGTGCGATCGCACCTTCTTCCACCGCCTGCCGCGAATCACCCAAAATATAATTCAAAAGGCTTTTAACAAAGTAGATAATGAAAATTAGGGTCAGTTGTTGTTCATCGAATAATGTGGGCAACCGGTCATCTTCATGGTATGCGGGACCATCCAGCTTCCGTTGAGAGTCTCCCTCCCCGAGTAAATTTAGCGCCCCCTGGAGACAGGGCACCATATATTCGACATGAAAGTCCTGTTTGCAATGCTGAATGATGGCTAGTTTTTCCTGGGACTCATCCCTGACGATGTCCAGGGGAAACCCAATTAGAAAAATGTATTGAGCATATTCAGCGGCCCCGTAGCAGGCGTATTCAATTTCTCCATTCGCCAAGCCACTGTGTAAACCACTCAAGTGGGCAGGCAGGAATTCCCTCACATGTTTTTTCCAAAAACCCACACAGGTGGCATTCAAAATTAAAACCTTAGACCGCAGTTCTTCCGCAGGGAAGCGATCCAGCAAGGCAATGGCCAACTGACCAAATTCATACCCTGTATCAATATCTTCTAAGGAGCTACACAGTATTGTGGCATACCAGGTATAACCAAAGGCCGATTCGGCACAGTTACCATGGTGAATAGATAGGTCCACCATGGTGAACGCAATTTTTTGGAAATCCTCAGGACTTACCGCCCAGGCTGGAGTGACAATAAACTCCATGATCTTCATGGCTGCCAGTTTATTGGGGTCACCCATGGCCGGTGCATGCACAAGTCCGGGAACATCCGCAACAGTCTCTGGCTGCGTGTCCCTCAACGGGATGTCTAATAGGCCGAGAACATCTAACCCGGCCTTAAGGGCCTGGTGCTGATCTCCACGACCAATCCAGGTACGGATTTTGATTTCATAAACTTTAATCGTATCGAGGAGGGTTTGGGTCTGTTTGAGAATGGAGTCTGCCAGTTCTTCAATGACATCAAAATTCGTATTGAGATATTCAGATTCTAATAGCTCAACAAAAATATCAAGGGTGAGGGAGTATTGACTTTTCCAACAGTTGGCGGGTAAAAGGCGAATAGCGGTCTGATAATAGTCAATGGCAGACGCATAGGCCGTGGAGACTTTTGCCTTTTTCCCCGCCACCAGATTTAGCTGAGCTAATTTAAGTTTTTCCTCCTGGGTTTCCAGGAGCTCCAAGCCCATATTCAATTGGCCAACAACGGCGAAAATAATCTCTTCAAGACGTGTATAGTCACTTTGGGAGAGAAGTAGTTTGCCAATTTTAATATGGGTGCTTTTCTTTTCTGATTCAGGGATCAGCCCATAGGATGCCTGCTGAACACGATCATGTAGAAATCGATAGCCGACGACAACATCTTTTGAATACTGTTCACCGTCCTCTCTATCCTGAAAAAACTTATAGGCCTCAGTGATAGGAATAATCAAGCAATCCCTCAGGGCAGGCCATAAATCTGCTGCCACCGTTTCAACCGTGGCCTCGCTGACAATGGCCAGGGTGGCTAGGTCAAACTGATTACCAATACAAGCGGCTAACTTCAGGGCAGTCTGTGTGGCGGGGGGCAGTTTTCGTAGACGTTCTGCCAGGAAGTCAACAACATCATCCGTTAGGACGGCATTTTGCACCTTGACCAAATCATAATCCCAGGATCCCTTATCTGGATTAAATACAACCAGTTTGTCTTTATATAACCCTTGCAAAAACTGTGTGGTAAAAAATGGGTTGCCCTGGGTCTTGCGGTAAACCAAGTCTGTTAAAGGTTGAGCTAGGTCCGATGCATAGCTCAATGTCTCCATGACTAGCTGGTTAATATGGGGAGATGACAAGGGAGTTAAGGTAATGGTTGAAATAGCGGCGGCTTGCTTTTTCAATTCTCCCAACGTT
>CALHGI010000684.1 GCA_938029995.1 uncultured cyanobacterium
AAAACAGGCTCAACAGGCTCGGGCGCACTCGGCACCTCACACAGGGCCCCCAAATCATAAAGCTGACCATTTGCATCTTCGGCATAGCAGCCGCTATGGGAGGTTTCCGCCAGGACTGTAGCCCCAGCCCACCCCCATGCACCGCCCCCCACAAGCAGGGCCACTGCCCTCAATACGGGCATATTCAAGCTGATATGTCTCATAACGTATCGCACGCTTTTTGCTGACCTAAAGATTGCCATAGAAGATTGCCATAGACCGTCCCCTTTCAAGAACCGGCACCACACGGAGGGTAGAGTATCCCAATTTCCTTAACGTACGCTAGACAGAAACTCAAAAGATGTGTTATCCATGAGCACATTCATCCAACGCGCTAGCGCTCCAGTTCCCCATGGGCTCTTCTATTCTCGCTATCCTCTCATTAATAGTTATAGGCTACTCAGTTGGTTCAGTCAGGGTTGTGAAGGAAGGTAATGCAGCGTTAATAGAACGGTTGGGCCGCTACCGGTCCACCCTAGACCCAGGGGTGAACTTTATTGTGCCCCTGTTAGATTCCTTAGTGATTGAAGACACATTAAGGGAGCAGATTTTAGACAGTGAGCCGAGAAGCGCCACCACGCGAGATAACGTCAATGTTGATGTAGACGCCGTTATTTACTGGCGGATCTTGGACCTGGAAAAAACCTACTACTCCATTGAAGACGTGGAAACCGCCATTCAGGAATTAGTCATCACCACCCTCCGATCTGAAATCGGTAAAATGGAACTCCAGGAAACATTTTCCTCAAGGGAAACCATCAATAAGGCACTGTTAGATGTGCTGGATGAAGCCACCGAGCCTTGGGGCGTAAAGGTCAATCGCGTAGAAGTTCAAGAAATCAAGATTCCTACCGAAGTGGAGGAATCCATGAGACTGGAGCAAGCGGCAGAAATTGCAAAACGGGCGGCCATCACCAAAGCCGAAGGTCTCAAGGAAGCGGCCATTCTTGAAGCGGAGGGCAATGTCCAGTCGATGAAGCTGATTTCCCAAGCCTTTGATGGCCAGCTTAGCCAGGGCGACATCATGAAGTTTTTAATTGCCCAACGCTATGTGGACGCCAACCAGAAACTGGGCGAAAGCGATAACTCAAAAGTTGTCTTTATGGACCCCCGGGCATTGACTGAAGGCCTGGTAGACCTGATTAATGAGAGTCCAGATGTCAATAATTAAGTCCAGCTCAATCGATTTAAATCGACATTCCCTCGGAAAGTTAAGCCTTTGCCCATAAAACGCAAGGCCGCTCCTTAGAAGTGGTTAAGTGGAGTGCTGGGACTTGGTCTAGAACTTCTAAAATGTAGCCAGTGGCTGAATGCATTTAGCCACTGGCTAGTCAGGTTAGCGGTTAATCCCGAAAGGCTTTCGGGATTATCAGTTTTATTGACTCACCTGGCACGTGCAATATATATCGGCCCTATCCATGGTTTCCACCACGAATGGCTCCCTTGATGGTGCAGCCCTCCCCCCATCGACTCATCGTCCTTTACTTGGCATGACCCAAGCGGAGTTAACGGCTTGGGTTCAAACCCAAGAACAACCGGCCTATCGCGGCAAACAACTGCACCAGTGGATATATGGCAAAGGGGCTCGCTCCCTCGCCGACATTACTGTATTTCCCAAAACCTGGCGTCAGACCATGGAACAAACATCCATTGGTCGTTCCGAGATTCACCATCGTTCCGTCGCCCCGGATCAGACCGTTAAGTTTTTGTTGCGGCTAGACGATGGTCATATCATCGAAACCGTGGGCATGCCCACCGATAAACGGTTAACAGTTTGCGTGTCGTCCCAAATAGGCTGCCCCATGGCCTGTGATTTCTGCGCCACCGGCAAGGGGGGATTTATTCGTAATTTGGCCACCCATGAAATTGTGGACCAGGTGTTAACGGTGCAAGAAGCCTTTAAGGAAAGGGTGAGCAATATTGTCTTTATGGGCATGGGCGAACCGCTGATCAATGCCCAGAATGTGGTCCATGCGGTTAAATGCCTCAACCAGGACGTTGGCATCGGTCAGCGCAGCATCACCATTTCCACCGTGGGCATTCCAGGACAAATTCGTCGCTTAGCCCAGCACCACCTCCAGGTAACCCTAGCGGTTAGCCTCCACGCCTCCAACCAATCCCTACGCACCCAATTAATTCCCAGTGCCCAGCAATATCCGCTAGAGGATCTGATCGATGAGTGCCGCGAGTACATTGCCATTACAGGCCGCCGCGTCACGTTTGAATATGTTTTGCTGGCGGGTTTAAACGACTGCGAGGAACATGCGGCGGAGCTTAGCCAACTGCTGCGTGGCTTTCAAAGCCATGTCAACTTAATTCCCTACAATCCCATCGACGAGGTGGATTATCAGCGGCCCTCCCGCCAGCGAATCAATCAATTTACCGATAGATTAAAAGCGTCGGGCGTTGCCGTAAGTGTGCGCTATTCCCGAGGTCTGGAGAAGGATGCTGCCTGCGGCCAATTGCGAGCATCCAAAATAGACAATTAACTTAGTAACAGAACCATGACTAATGGGGGCAGTTTTGTTGCCGCTTCCAGACATTTCAATAGAATTAACGGGCCATTACGGCAGCAATACCCGGAGCGTAAGCTTCAATAACTTTGCCAGTCCTTTGGCAAACAATCATTAAGTAATCGCAGCTCGAACATTGGGTGCGAGTTAATTGCTGTTGATTTAAATGGTGACGCTCAGCCAACTTGCCGCAGTTGGGACAATGAATAGTTTGAATCAGAGTATTCATAGGAATTATTAAAAGGACAGGCAGGTTTTAATTATGGCAACTTCTTGCTGGAGCGACAATGTGTCAAAAGTTACAGAAAAGGCGGGGATCGCCCTCTTAACAAGCGATCCCCGCCGTCACCAGAGTCTTGCCACAGGGTGTTTTTAAGCGACTAAAGGCAATAAAAAACAGACGAAAATATCGACAACTTAAAATATAAAAGTTATTACTCTTGTAAAGAATGTGTTTAGTGAGCCCATTGTCGCCCCAAGAAATCTAAAGGTTTATTTTAGATAATTAGCTCTTTTAGATACTTTTTAAGTAGATCTTTTGTGCAGGCCATGGGTTTAATAACAATTATTTTCTACAGAAAACGAATATTGTTTAATTGGGCCAAGGTGGGAAGCGTCTTCAAGGTTGAAAAGGGAACGGGTAGGTTTAGGTTTCTCGTCCCGGCAAAAAGCTACCGCTAATGCGTTTAATGACTCGATTGGCCAAGTCTGCATAGCGAATTTC
>CALHGI010000685.1 GCA_938029995.1 uncultured cyanobacterium
GGTGGAGCCAAAACCGGCTTGGCGGAGCGTAAAATTATCCGCATCAATCGTAATCAAGCCACCTCGACCGGTGCCATTGGTCGATACGCCAAACCCACTTTCTTCGAATAGAAAGTCACCAGCCACGATGTTGATGTGGCCAGCATCGCCACTGGAAAAGGTGCCAGCCCCAAACCCCGATTGGGTAATGCTGAGTTCCTCAGCGGTGATATTAATGTCACCAGCAGCACCGCTGTTAGAGGTGCTGGTACCAAAGTTCGATTGGTGAATTGTGACTGTTCCAGCCGTCATGGTGGTATTGCCAGCATGGCCACTGGAGTAGGTACCGTTAAAAAAGCCCGACTGGGTAACCGTGAGTGAATCTGTGGCCACCATGGTGATGTGGCCAGCATCGCCGCTAGAAAAGGCATCGTTACCAAAGGTCACTCCCTCCAGCAAAATATTGTCAGCCATAAAGCTAATATCACCAGCCCGACCCGTGCCGAATGTTTTACTCCCTGTGTAACCCCCAGGCCCAAGATAGAAATTGTCAGTTGCTGTAATCGTGATATCGCCCGCTCTACCATCCCCCAGGCCGTCGCTGACAATCCCTCCATTTTGGATGGCAACATCATTAGCCATAATGGTCACATGGCTGGCGTTACCCTGCCCATTGCTATTACCGTTAATATATCCATTGTCCAGCACAAATTCATTGGCTTGAATGGTCACGCCACCCGCATCACTCGCCCCACTTGTTCCATTGAGAACAAACCCGGCTGAAATATCAATGGTGTCGCCGGTGAGGGAGATATTTCCCGTATTACCAACGTCTAGGGTTGTTGAGGACAGCGCCGCATTGTTGTTCAGGGTTAGGGCCCCAGCTGCTTTAATATCAATGCTACCGGCTGCCCCCCCTGGAACTGCATTGGCAGTAACAGAACTATTGTTCAGTGCAGTGTCGTCACCCACCAAATTAATGTAACCATTGGTAGCTCCACTGACGCTTAAGCCAGACTGCTCAATCAGCACATCACGAAAACCACTGGCTCCGATCATCTCCAAGTTGTTGAGGCGAATAGTCCCATCAGTCTCAAGCCCTAAGGTCCTATTGGCCTCAAGCCCTACAATTTGTAAGCGTCCGCCCGGTGCACTGAGGTTACTTCTGGTTACCCTCACATCCCCACCAATCAGGCTGAGGTTCTGGCCAGCATTCACAGCAAGCGCCCCGTTGTTCACCTGAATGGGTGAGGCCACCCCACCAAACTGCAGGCCTATGGGGGTGCTAACGGTTAGTAGTGGAACACTGTTGGAACTGGCGGCACCAAATTCAAATCCGTCCTCAAACAGAATGCCGTCGGCAGTGCTAGCCAAAAATGAACCCGGCAAATCGATATTGGCCCCTGTCCCAAAAATGATGCCATTGGGATTAATCAAAAAGACATCGGGGCTAGGGGTGCCTGGATCTTGAAAAATACCAATTTCGCCATCGATAAACGAATTGGATGTGCCGGTTACCCGATTTAGAATGACTTCAACCGCAGTGGTATCGATGGCATTGGCACCATTGGTTAAATCAAAATAAACATTCTGTGTAGCTGGAGAAAAATTTTCAAAGCTATGGAATAGGGATGTGCCGCCCCCCGCTTGAGGCCGTAGCGTTCCTTCCCTAATCAGAGTCTCCCCTGGATTGGAACTATCAACCAGGGTGCCAGTGGTGCCATCAACGGAAATCTGGGCAATGACGGGTAAGCCATATGCCAGGTTGCAAACAGAGGCCGTTAATAGGATAGATGGAGATAGCCAGTTTTTTTCCCAAACTCTACAATCAGGCAAATATGGAATAAGTTTCATGATGTAAAAATGGTCTGGCTACCCTGGTAGCTGGTTAATTCTTAGATTGTTATTAATAGTTAATTTAAACGAGTTCCTCCCTAGCTTCTTTAAAAACTTATCTAATCTGTCCGGTAATTTATAAAGTTTGTTACGGCAGTTCTAAAATACGACCTCCGTTTGTGAAGACACCGATCTTAATATAAATTTTAGAATTGGATATCTTCCAAGCAATCAATGGGTGAGTGAGTTGCCAGAACTGGAGCCATAAACATCACATCTTCTTGGGGATTGCGTCTCCAGGATGTCGCTGTGCCCCTTGCTTAGTAACACGAGTGTAGTAATGCCAATAGCATCTCCGCCACCAATCTCTTCTCCTAAACATCCTGCTAGAGAGTTCTCCTTCATCCTGAACAAGAACAGTATGCGCATCCATAGGAATATTGGCTCCACAGATTGACGGTGCGATCGCAAACTGGCGAAGCACCATCAATCCCCATAGATCATTGACCTACTACCCTTGTTCAACAGGTTTTGCCGCCGGTCCATCTGCTATTAAATGATTTTTTACAAACATTTGACCTACAGCCGTGAGCCCCATTTAGCGCTGCACCTGTCGACTGGGGGAGGCTATGCTACTCCTAAGGGCAGAGAAATTAATAAGATCCATAGTCCTCAAAGCGAAAATAGAGGACTGAGCGAAGTCGTTCGCACAGCGTCTCCCTCGGAGTTAGTCCGGCTAATGCTGTCCCTAAGGCTTGTGCGATCTGGCTAACGCTCATCTCCCCAGCAACTCTCAAAAATGACTGGAGATGGCGAAAACTTAGGAATATAGCCAAGGAAAGCTGGGAAGAAGCCATTTAGGCCATAAACCGTCGACATACCGCTTAAGGGCTCTTTAAGGCCCCTCCAATCGCTCAATCAATAGATTTACGGATCGTAGGGTGATTCTACAGAAATACCCTATGAAACTGTGTGATCAGTCAAATGAGTTTGTATGATTGTTTGTAAGTTGTGATTTGACCTCCTGTCGTGCGTGTAAGTGATGATTCTCAATCTTCTTCAGAAGGCTTACCCACAGCTGTTCTAAGCCTGATCCAAAAACTTTTGGCACCCCATCAGCTCACTACGATTCAAAAGCAACTACTTGAGCAATGCTGGATGGGGGCTACCTATCCCAAAATTGCAACACTCACGGGCTATGAGGACAACTACGTTCGTGCCATTGGGGCCCAGCTTTGGCAGGCCCTATCCCAATCTTTAGATATCAAAGTTACTAAATCCAATTTTCGAGCAGTTATACAGCAGCATCAAATCGCTGTGAGCCATCAGCCTGCTTCCCCCTTAGAATTTCCCCAAGGACAGGTGCCGTTAGAGTCTAATTTTTACATTGAGCATGAAGACTTAGAAGCTATTTGCAATGAAACTGTTATGGAGCCGGGTGCCCTAATTCGCATTAGAGCCCCTAGGCAAATGGGAAAAACATCCCTAATGGCCAGAATTTTAGAGTCTGCTAGGCAGCAAGGGTATGCCATCGTTACGCTGAATTTAGAACTTGCCAGCACGGATGTTTTAAGCCAAAACAGTGACTTCCTACGTTGGTTTTGTGTCATCGTCGGTAGGGCCCTCCACTTGCCCAATCGTCTGGATGACTACTGGGAGCCCGTGTGCGGCAGCCGCTCCAACTGTACTGAGTATTTTGAAGCCTATCTACTTCCAGAGCTATCTCGTCCCTTGGTGTTAGCCCTAGATAATATTGACGCTGTTTTTAACTACCCCAATATTGCCACCGAGCTATTCGGCATGCTGCGGGCCTGGTACGAAAGTGCTCGCTATGGCGGCCCCGAGAGTGAGCTTTGGCAGCAGCTACGGTTGGTTACGGTTTATTCCACTGAAGTTTACATTCCCCTAGATATTCACCAGTCCCCCTTTAATGTGGGGGTCCCCATCAATCTGCCACAATTTAACGTTGCCCAGGTAAGCGATTTGGTTAAACGCCATCGGCTCAACTGGTCGATGAGTGATATTGAACAGCTGATGACCCTAGTGAATGGCCACCCCTATTTAATACGGCTCACGCTTTACTATGCGAAACAGCAGTCGCTTTCTATGGCTGATATTTACAAAACAGCCCTCAGCAACACCAGCATGTACAACAATCATTTAGAAAAGAAATTTTGGTCGTTACAAACATATCCTGAATTGTTGAAAGCAATGGCGCAGTTAATTGATGGGAATGGGGGTGAAAGCCTCACCCCCGTCGTACGGTTGAAACTTCATGGCATGGGGTTGGTGGATATTCAAAACAACAAAGTGACCATTGCCTGTAACCTCTATCGTCAATATTTTCGAACCATGTTGCATGGAAAAAGTGTATAGAGACGATTTGAGATTTTTAAAGAACATGAGTTTATAGGAGAGACGGTTATAGGAGAGAGACTATGGCAATAATGGTGGTTAGGCGCATAGGTATGGTGACGGTCAAGCTCGTTGGACCTGGTGGTTAAATCATCCTGTCACCCTGTGCTCAGGGGCTGCTTTAACCACTATGATAAATGCTGGCAAACGCCTCAAAAATAGTTGAATGGTGATGCTGTAGCTGAAGGATGTTTCTATGTATCAAGTTGGCGGTAGCTTATCCTCAGATGCCCAAAGCTATGTCTGTCGTACCGCAGACGATATCCTTTACCGTGCTTTGCTACAGCGAGAGTTTTGCTATATTTTGACCGCCCGACAGATGGGAAAATCGAGCCTGCGGGTGCGAACGATGGCTCGACTCCAGCAGGCGGGGGTCTGTTGCGGCATGGTGGATATGACCATGCTGGGCACCCAGCAAATGACCCAAGAGCAATGGTATGCCAGCTTAGTCCGACGGTTGATTCGCACCTTTCGACTATCGACCCAGTTTCGAACTTGGTGGCAGGAGCGCCAATATCTTTCTCCTGTACAACGGCTGTCGGAATTTTTAGAGGATGAACTGCTGGGGCATATTCAAACGCCGATTGTCCTTTTTATGGACGAAATCGATGTGCTGTTGCAGCTGGAGTTTGTTACTGATGATTTTTTTGCCCTGCTGCGGGCCTGTTACAACAACCGGGCGGACAACCCGGACTATCAACGATTGACCATTGCTCTGATTGGTGTGGCCGTGCCTGGGGATCTGATCAAAGATCCGGTGACCACCCCCTTTAATATTGGGCTGGCTGTTGCTTTGCGGGGGTTGGAACGGACGGATAGTTTGCCGTTGGTGCAAGGGCTGCAAGCCTTGGTTGAGGAGCCAGGGAAGATGGTGGACCACATTTTGGCTTGGACCGGTGGTCAACCTTTTTTGACGCAGAAACTTTGTCAGCTAGTGGGTCAGTATGCGACGGAGCCGGGGGCCCCCATTTCTGTGGATAGGTTGGTGCAAAAACATATTATTGAAAACTGGGAAGTGCAGGATCAGCCTGAGCACCTGGGTACGATTCGCGATCGCATCTTGCATAATCCCGTCATCGCCGGTCGAGTGCTGGGACTTTACCAGCAGCTGCTCCAGGGCAATGCCCTGGCCGCCGATGAAAGTGACGCCCAACTAGTGCTGCGTCTATCGGGTCTGGTGATTGATCACCAGGGACACTTAGCCATTGCCAACCCAATTTACCAGGCGGTGTTTGACCCTACCTGGGTGGCCCAACAGCTAGATCAGCTGCGCCCCTACGGCCCGGCGTTTAAACGTTGGCTCATGTCCGGTGGCGAGAATGAGGAACATTTACTCACCGGCCTCGCGCTGCAAGGGGCCCTGGCCTGGGCGGAGACCAAACAACTGAGCGATGCGGACTATCGTTTTTTGGCCGCTAGCCAGGCCGCCGCGAAAAACCGGGTGGAAGAAAACCTGGTGCAGGAAATCGAAGAACGGGAACGGGCTGAGTTTGCCCTGGCGGCGGCCACCGAAGCCACCCAGGTGCTAGACCATAGTCGACGCCGGGCCAGACAGCACGCCACGCGCCCCCGCACCCTGGCGGGTTGGATGATTGGCGTAACCGTGGGGGTAACGGCGCTGGTGGGAACTATGCGCGCCTTGGGTGGTTTGCAGGCCCTGGAGTTGGCGATGTTAGATCGTTACTTTCGATGGCGACCGACGGAAACCATTGAGCCTCGGGTGGTGGTGGTCACCATCGATGAACCGGATATTCAAACCATTGGCCAGTTTCCCATCCCCGATGCCACCCTGGCCCAAGCCTTGGAACAAATTGATAGCTATGGCCCCCGGCTCATTGGCCTGGATTTATATCGCGATATTCCGGTGGAACCGGGCCACGATCGGCTGATGGCCAGC
>CALHGI010000686.1 GCA_938029995.1 uncultured cyanobacterium
TTGCCATGATGTAGATCAAAACATCATCGATCAAACGTTCAAGATCAGCATCTTGGGTACTTTTTAGGGTCTTAACCAAGCTAGGCAATTGAACCAATGCATTTTGCAACTCTGCATTGGTCGCTTGAAACTGATTAACCAGCTCAGTTTTTTCCTTCAGCAGCTCAACATCACGGCTAATCAGGCTTTGTAATCGCGTCCGATCGTCTTTTGCAACAAATCCAGGAATTGTTTGGGCTAACTCCCCCTGAATAGACAGTTCTTCAGCTAAGGCTTCTTCCAGTGGCTCATCATTCCTCAAAAGCGTGTAGCGTTCCTTAAGCATTGCCAGCTCAACTTCAGTATCACTTTCAACTTGACTAGCAATTAAATCCGCATATTGTTGATACTGGCTAACATTTACCGACTTTCCTTTAATTCCTAAAAATGCCAGAAGTAGAAAAGCGGCGGCCACACCTGCCCCTTTAGAAAAAGAGTCTCGATTCACTAGAATAACCTCCTAAAGTTTTCTCTATATAAGGGGAACGACCATTAATAAGAATCCCAGACTTCTAACAACATGGTGGTGTAGATGGCAAGGACCAAAGGGCTTTGACAGCCCGGCCAACGAATGACAGGCGAGTTCGTTCAACGTCACGCTATAAAAACATAGACGTCCACAGGGTGAACGGGTTAGGGAGTTGCTTAAACATAAAAATGAAGTAGGGCAATTTTGATCAATAAAACCTAAATTCAATTTTGCCCTGATGCAGATAAAGAAGTAATTTACTGAAATCTATATTGAGTAATTTATTGAGGTTTCAACGCTTCCATAAGGCACTACGGTGCCGAGTTAATTTTGTCATGGCTAAATTTCAGCAAGAACAAAACTTCTTTATAAAGATGCTCTGTAATGGCCATTAGTTCCGGAAGGTACATGTTCATAGTAAAAGACATCATGTATATTTCTACTGTGTGAAGTGATGATATTACCTACAATCCAAGGTCGCGCCACCGGTCTAAAACTCCTTTGGGTTAAGGTTAGGGACTCAAAGTGAACCGGCAACAGGCGCGCTGTCAACGGTTGCAAACACCAATGACTGCACCTCATTCAGTAGATCCTGACGATTAAAATCAGCTTTTTGATATACCCGAATCACCCCCTCTAACCGTTTCTGGTCCTTCGCCGTTAGGGTTTTAGCCGTCACAATAACGATAGGAATATCTCGCCAGGCAGATGTTTGGCGTAGCACTTGAACAAATTCAAAGCCATCCATGCCCGGCATCATCAAGTCCAGCACAATTAAGTCGGGTACGGTGTGCTCGATATAGTCCAGGGCTTGCTGCCCATTAGCCGCCAGAATGACGGACCAATCAGGGTGTTGCAAAAAGCGTCCCATAATTTCCCGAGCATTGGCATCGTCTTCAACAACCAGAATTTGCGGGCATGGGCCTCCACCAGGCAGTTGCGTGGTTAGAATGTCCAACAGACGTATGTGGTCAACGGGGGTGGGTAAACAGTCAGTAGCCCCTAGCTGCAGGGCACGGTCAGCCTCTTCCGCCATGGACAACACGGTAATGGGCACTTGGGCAATCGTTGACATTGCTTTGAGGTCTTGTAATATGCCCCATCCATCCTGCTGGGGCAGCAGCATCGTATCCAAAATAATAGCGTCGGGGAGTAATTCCCCGGCCACGGTCAGGGCCTGCTCAGGGGCAGCAGCAACAACGTTGTAACCAGCATCGGTCAACCAGCTGTGCAGACTTTTCTCCGTATCCCCATCTTTGTCAATGACTAAGATGTTTTTTTCCGATGCCCCATTCAATAATTCATGAATACCTGATACCGGCTCCCGTTCAACGTCCCGTTCAACCATGCGGGGAGGGGGAGCGAAGAAGGTTTCATCGGAGGGCCTATCTACTTGGACGGTACGGGGAATAGTCAAGGTAAATGTGGTGCCCTGACCGTAGGTACTGTCAACGGAGACATCTCCCCCCATCATGGCAATAAACTGTTTGGTAATGGCCAACCCTAGGCCAGTCCCCCCATACTTGCGTGTAGTCGATGTGTCGGCTTGGGTGAAGGCCTGGAAAATTTTTCCCATTTGCTCCTCCGTCATACCAATGCCCGTATCCGTAACCGTAAACCGTAGATGGTTTTCCTCATAGCCTTGGGCGTTAGTCATTACGGTAGGAGCCACGGCCAAGGTAATGGTGCCGTTTTCAGTAAACTTACAGGCATTGCTCAACAGATTGATCAAACTCTGTCGGAGTTTGACTTCGTCAGCATGCAGAACACCAATGCCCTCCGGACAAGACATGGACAGCTGGTTAAAGTTCTTTTGGGCTAGCGGTTGAATCGTACCCATAATTTCGTCCATGGTGGACTTAATACAAATTTCCTCCAGAAAGAGCTCCATACGACCTGCTTCAATCTTGGATAAGTCTAGGACTGAATTAATCAATCCCAATAGGTGTTTGCCCGCCCCTTGAATCTTTTGCAAGTCGGGAACAAAATCGTCTTCACCAATACTGGTAACATCTTCCTCCAGCATTTCGCTATAGCCAATGATGGCATTGAGGGGGGTGCGCAGCTCATGGCTCATATTGGCTAAAAATTCACTTTTAGAGCGGTTGGCATCCTCGGCCTTGACGCGGGCTGTTTCCGCTTCTTCCATAGCGGTTGCCAGCTGTGTGGTACGGTCTTTGACTCGTTCGTCTAGATCCTGATTGAGTTCAATCAGTTGTTCTTCAGCTTGTTTGCGTTCCGTAAAGTCTTGCAAAAAGATGGATAAGCCATCCAGACCGGGATATCCACGCACCATCAGCCATCGTTCGGTGGGCTCATAGTAGGTTTCAAAACTTACCACCTGCTGCTGAGTTGCCACCGCTTGATGGTACTGTTCCGTAAATCGCTTACCCAAGGATGCGGGTAAAACTTTCCAAAAATCCTCCCCCAGTAGCTCCCCAATATCACGCTTAAGAATATCTGCGGCCTGGGCATTGGCATAGGTGATCACCCATTGTCGATCTAGGGCAATGAACGCATC
>CALHGI010000687.1 GCA_938029995.1 uncultured cyanobacterium
AGCCATGTTTACAGATCGATTCATCCTCTAAATCAGCAACAGCAAAAAAGTTGTGGAGGATATTTCCCGCCATAAAACTCTCAAGAAAGTCCCAGTTTTCCAAAAGTTCGTCCCATCGACAGGAGAACACGGGCAGGTATAAGTAAGGTGACTTAACTCTTCTGACTGATTATTCAGGACTTTTGCCTATGTCAGCTCCAAAACTAGTCCCTCCGTTTACCTATGAGATCGCCGCGCAGAAGGTACGTATGGCTGAAAATGCCTGGAATAGCAGGGATCCAGAACGGGTATCCATGGCCTACTCAGAGGACAGCCATTGGCGCAATCGGGCTGAGATTTTCCAAGGACGAGCGGCCATTCGAGATTTTTTGGCTCGCAAATGGGATAAGGAATTGGATTATCGTTTGACTAAGGAGATGTGGGCCTTTAGTGAACGGCGCATTGCGGTGCGGTTTCAGTATGAGTGGCACGACGATGCAGACCAGTGGTTTCGGGCCTATGGCAATGAGAATTGGGAATTTGATGATGATGGGTTGATGCGCCGTCGGGAAGCGAGCATCAATGATAAGCCGATTACGGTAGAGGAACGTCGTTTTTTCTGGCCTGCGCCAGGTCCACGGCCTGAAGACCATCCAGGGTTGATTGATTCGCCTGAGTAGGGTGGCAGGATTGTTCTACCTCGGGTAGGGGTGCCCGAAGGGTGGGTGTCGATCGCTAGCGGGCCATGGCTACCCCACCCCAGGGCCTCTCCCAGGACGGGATTGGGTTATCCATAGGGTTGCTCTGCATTTATTGCCCTACATTTCGTCTGACTTAAGAGGGCACCATCGCACTCCTTAATGCCTGCCGCGCCAGATCAAATCCTCGTTTCATTCGGGATTCGCTGCGGTGTAGTTTCCCCATGAGCATGGCCCCTTCAATGGCGGTAATAATCTGTTCTGCTAAGTGCTCTGGGTTTATGTCATCCCGGAGTTGGGGTTTTGCTTGCCGCAATGTTTGGGCGATCGCACCTTCCCATTTACTAAATATTTGCATCAGATGGTCGCGAAAGGCGTCATCCTGTTCCACCAAATCTACAATCAAGTTGCCGAGCAAACAACCACCGCATTTCGGCTCCTTCAGCTGTTTTGCCTCTAGTCGATCCAAGATCCAAAAAATCTGCTCAATGGGGTCATCGCCCTGGGATAGGGCGGGTTCCAGCACATTTACCTGGAGCTGGGACCATTCAAAGTCAATTAACGCATGGCCTAGCTCATGTTTTGACTGGAAGTAGTTGTAAAAACTCCCCGAAGAGGCCCCACTCACCTTAAATAGCTGACTTAACCCTGTGGCTGTCAGTCCCTGACGGTGGACCGTGGTAACCACCGATTTTAAGATATCCTCACGGGTGCGTTTGAGGTTAGCCATGGCAGCTTCAGGGTAATAAGCTTACCCAGTATATCTTTCTGCCTTAAGATTTTTTGTCGTTGCTGATCCTCGGTATGATTTCGACTGAACCATGCCGTTCTAGAGTGTGTCTGATCGATCGGTTCATCCCGTAAATCAGCAACGGCGATTTTTTGGGTAGCCTTGTCTCCGGTGTGTAGGTTGCTAACGGAAGAATGGTCATTGCAGTCATTTGCATTCTAATGCAACAGGTCTTAATCCCTTTGACCCTTGCCCGTTTGATTGAGATCAAACCACCAATACAAGATGGGCTGATCACATATTTCTTCTAACGGAGGGATTGTTAGGAGACCGTAGGACATTTCGATATCAAGGGCTGCCGTACGTTTCGTGACACTCCTGATCACTTGAATAGAGTCATCGTCCTTGAGCGACCGTAGGGTTGCGGCACTGTTAAAGTCTTTCGTATCCAGAATAAAAAGCGGATACCACGTTCGAATCAATCCTATCTCTTTGTTAACTTCTGCCAGTGAAACAATTTTGGCCACTATATCTGAAAGTTTCATCGGTACTGGTGGCCGTGCGTCTCTTCCCTGGAGCACGCCAGCATCCACAAAACGTTGCCAAAGACGTGAACCCGCATCACAGTAAAGGTACCCATGCTGATAGTAGCCAGCGGTGGGGTTATTTGTGCAATCCCATGCCTGGCTTGGGTTCACTTGAATATGCGCAAAGTCATTTCCTAGAGCATCCAAAAAACGCTTGTGTTCTCCGTAATCTGGATGCTCGTTGACGGAAAACTTGTATGCATAACGATGGGCTAACAAAATGTCGATGAGGCGGAAATTTGTAAATCCCGTATCGAATTGGCTTTGATACTTGTAGAGTGCGTAAACGATCGAACGTAAGTCAAGATTGTCGGCACCTTCCCTGGCCAACAGACGGATTGAGCCCTCGACCACATTTTCGAATTCGTGCATTCCCATTAGGGTTTACCTCTGCTGAAACTTAGTCACCGCCAATCACTATCTATACATAAAATTTTGGGATTGCTCCCTGGGCATTGGAGTTATCCAGCAAGCTTTAACGTATCTTTACGGGTGCAAACTTCATGTTGTAGTGAGGGATGTGCCAGTTGTCCAAAATCCTGATCCCAATCGCGGGGGGCCAATCTTTTTTTTCCGGTTATTCTAGGCGGTCAAGACTATTGACTGGGCCCGTTGTTGGCTTCGACTCCGCTCAGCCAACAATGCTCCGCTCAGCCAACAACGCTCTGCTCAGCCAACAGTTACCCTTATTGAAATCCCTGGCCCCGCAATTCCGGTTTCCAAATCAATAGTTCTCCTTGGTCCCCACCCGCCGCTAAATAGGTACCCTGGGGATGCCAGGCCATGGCCGAGAAACCAGAAGCAACACCTTTCAAAGTTTGCTGTAACGCCTTAGCCTTTTGCCAAAGGCAGAGTTGACCATCTTGGGCTGCGGAGGCCAATAAACATTTAGTTGGGTGGAATGCGATCGCAACCACCGTTCCCCCATGCTTTTCCAACACCCGATTTTCCCAACCCGGCCCCTGCCGCCGCCACACCGTTACCCCTTCCACACAGGCCGCCGCCACCATCGACGGTTGATTCTC
>CALHGI010000688.1 GCA_938029995.1 uncultured cyanobacterium
CCAGCATCCGCCGCCACATCCCTCAAGCAACTGCTGTGCTGTCTCCCCCTAGTGCCCGTGCCCACAGAGCTGTCCTATGAGAACATTTTTCGCATTATGATCGTACAGTTTATGGATGCTTACAACTTTGATGTGCGCTCAGTCAAACGCGCCTGCATCCACATTGTTCACCCAGACGGACGGATTATTCCCTTCGACACCCACAACCTGTTCTATCGAGAAGGCAGTGCTGGCCATGCAATGGTCACAGCCATGCACAACCCACCCGTTACCGCCCCATAACCTCACCACCTCCCCCATCCCCCATGGCTAACCATCCTGAACAAAACGAAATAACCCAAATTTTCGGCGGTTTCATGTTGCTCATGGCAATTCATTCCGTCGCAGGCGTACTCATTTTTGGGTTGGGTTTGATTGTGGGTATGTTTTTGGGGAATTATTCCTTTGCCATGGTTTGGATTGTTGGGGCCATGGGCTTTCTGTTTTGGCAGCTGCTCTATGTTATCCCCCTGGTACTGCGGTTCAAACGTCGCCGCCAATTTGGCTCCATGAAAGGTGTCATCATTGGGGCCACCATTACCGCCCTAGTGAATGGAGCCTGTTTTGTCGCAGGGTTTGCAGGGGTCTAGCACTTTGTTGTCTAATAAATTCTATGGGGAAGGGGCGAGGGAAGGGGCATAATTCAACATTGATTCTACAGACAAGGGGCGAGGGAAGGGACCATGATTCAACCAAATAGCACCCGCCCTGGGGCACCTGCCACTCCATCTATTCAGACCGCAGTCCATCAAGTCATTGCCAAAGAATCCCTCAGCAACGAGCTCAAAGTTGCCCATGTCAAAGTCGTCGTTGTGCTCATTTCTAGCATCTTAGACGTCCTTGTTTTCTTTTTTCCCCACCTCATTGACCAGGCCTCTGTGTCCCCCACCGTGGCCCTATTGTCCATGACGGCCTGCACCATCTACACGGGCTTACTGGTCTCCCTAAAACATCCCGCCGCCTGGCGTTGGCTACCAAAATTACAGCTCATCATCCCCCTGGTGGACAGTCTGCTCATCGGCCTGTTTATCACCAATATTGCCAGGGCCCTAGGAGACTCTCAACCCCAAATCATCACCAACATTGCGGCGTTTTGTTGTCTCCTGGCCGTATCCGGTGGCATTCGCATTAGACGCCAGGCATCAGCCATCACCACCGTTCTTGCCCTGGCCAACTTTACCTACGCCGCCTTTCTATTTCAGCTCAACCCCGCCGTTGCGGTGTTTGCCCTATTCACCATCCTGGGCTCAGGTTTAATGGGCATGCTGACGGCCGACATTGTCAGCCGTCAGGGCAAAAATGAAGCCGGTCGTCTGCTCATGCAACAGTTTTTACCAGCCAACGTTGTTGAAGCTGCATTTGAAACTCCAACAGAACTGATAGAAGCCCCCACAGCGTTTGATGTCACCATTATGATGACCGACCTCCGAGGCTTTACCCACTATGCGGAAAAACTTGAACCCGCTGCCGTATTCGAGTTTCTAAATCAATTTCAAGGACTATTATCCACCATCGTAGAAGACCACGATGGCTGGGTCAGCACCTTTATGGGGGATGGCATGATGGCGGTGTTTGGGGCACCAAAAGTGCTAAATAACCATGCAGAAAATGCCGTACAGGCAGCTAAAACAATCCTGTCAGAGGTTCAACATTGCTGTCCATTACCCATTGGCATTGGCCTCCATTCAGGCTCAATTGTCGCTGGCTGCCTAGGCACAGATGGCCATCTAGAGTTTTCCGTCATTGGCGACACGGTCAACGTCGCCTCGCGCCTAGAGTCCCTCACAAAGGAGGTCGATTATGCCTTACTCATTAGCCAAGCCACTCACCAGCGGCTCACCAGTTTATCCCTAAAGCCCTTGGGGGAAATGCCCATTCGAGGCCGTGACGAACACATTCAAGTATTTGTTCTACCCAATTAACGCTTCCCTAGGCACCCGCCCCCTCTTACGGCTTGGCCACCCATCGTTCTTGCCCTCCTAATCGTGAACCACCAGGGTGAATGCCACCGTCCCATAACCTTTACTGGCAGACCTACTTGACAATTTTAGTTATTTTGACGATTATCGAAATATGATCGATCGCCTACACCGTTCCGTCGAAGACATCGCTGCAACCTTTGCCGCCCTTGGACAGCCCTCACGACTCAACATCGTTCGGCTCCTCCTATCGGCCTACCCAAAAGGGTTACCCGCAGGCGAAATTCAACGGGAGCTAGGGATTGCGGCCCCCACCCTATCCCATCACCTCGACAAACTACGCCAGGTTGGCATTGTCCAGGCGGAGAAGGATCGTCAGTGGATTTGGTATAGCGTCCAGTCCAACACCCTCAAATACCTAATCGATTTCCTGTTTGAGGAATGCTGTACCCGCAACCGCGTTGTTAATCCCGAAACCCTTGATCTAAATGACATCGCCACTCCATTACCCTGTCCCGATCAGCCCGATTAATCCAGGCTCATCTAATGGGCAACGCCAACGTTCCGTTCCTAATTTGTTTTGTTGATTATTTTGATATTTATCGAAATACCGAAGGACTTGTACCATGACCTCAACCGTAAATCGATTTAATCGAAGCGTCCGTCAGTTAGACAGGGTGTTTATCGCCCTGGTGTTGATCCTGCTTGTTCTGGCCATTTTGGTGCCGCCTCAGGTAGGCAACAGCCTAGGCTTCATGCTTAAAAACCTGGTGCAGGTGTCTCCCTTTTTGTTGCTGTCCATCGGGATTGCCGCCTATGCCCAGGCTAGCGGGGCGGATAACCTGATTGCTAAGGCTTTCCAGGGGCGCATTTCCGGGATGATTATGGTGGCCTCCCTGTTTGGGGCTTTTTCTCCCTTTTGTTCCTGTGGCGTTATTCCCCTAATTGCCGCCCTACTGTCCATGGGGGTGCCGGTTTCGGCGGTAATGGCCTTCTGGCTATCTTCCCCCCTGATGGATCCCTCCATGTTTATCCTCACCGTAGGAACCTTGGGGCTGCGGTTTGCCATTGCTAAAACCCTTGCCACCGTCGCCATTGGCCTATTGGGCGGGTTTGGTACCCTAGCCCTGATGAAGTCGGGAATATCGACCGATGCCTTCAAAAATCCGCTACGCAACGATGCCGGGAACGGTGGCTGTGGTGGGAGTCGAGTGCGGAACCCTAGGCAAGTGGTGTGGAAATTTTGGCCTGAAGCTGAACGTCGACGAGCTTTTTGGGGTGGGGCACGCAAAAATGCCTGGTTCCTGGGTAAGTGGCTCACCCTAGCGTTTTTGCTGGAGAGTTTAATGCTGGTATACGTTCCTAACAGCTGGATTCAAACTGTTGCAGGGCATGGGGGGCTGCTGTCCATTGTGGGGGCTGCACTGGTGGGTATCCCAGCCTACTTAAATGGTTATGCGGCGCTGCCCCTGGTTGAGGGGTTAGTCAATCAAGGCATGGCCCCCGGTGCGGGTATGGCCTTTTTGCTGGCGGGGGGAGCCACTAGTATTCCAGCCATGATTGCTGTTTTTGCGTTGGCTCGTCGCCCGGTGTTTTTAGCCTATCTGGGCTTTGCTTTTGTCGGGGCTATTATAGCTGGCTTAGTTTACGGCGTCCTGTTTTAGAGTGTTTTATTTTAGGAAAAATTCTATGCATACCATGTGTGACCACCTACGGTAATACCAGGGGATTGAGCTCCACCTGGCCACCCTTTCCCCTTTCCCGCAGTCTTTGCTAACGCCTAACTCGTAACACCCGCCCCTATCTTCCACCTTCTCTTTCCATACCCATGACCTTTAACCACAAACCTCGCATCCTCTTTCTCTATGGGTCCCTACGGGAACGTTCCTACAGC
>CALHGI010000689.1 GCA_938029995.1 uncultured cyanobacterium
AGAGACCCAACAGGCCTCCTTATTTATTAAGGAGGATGGCACCGTTGTGCCCGATCATCTGGGGAGTTTATCCCTGGTGGGCTACACCAACCATGCTATTAAGACGGTGCATTTTACCGATGGTGCCGCCATTGACAATCCGGCGGTGCGGCTTTCCCTCCGTAGTCAGCGCATGGGGCAAACCTTGGAGCGCTGGTTGGCGGTTGCACCCGCTTCCTATGATCGGATGGACATTGGCCCGGCGGAATTACAGATTAAGCAGGTGCGCTCTCGAGAAGAGCTGAAGCAAGCGTTAACGAGGCCTGCCCAAGAAAACACTGCAATGTGGGGAACGTTGCAACTCCAGTTGCCCAAGGGCTCTCGGACCATTGATGTGAAAGCCAACCTGAACCAGACCCTTGCTATGGGGGATGTTGATCTTACCGTTAAAGACTTTTGGCCTGATTTTCGCCTAGATGGTAGTGGACAGCCTGAGACTGTTACCCAGCAGTTGCGCAATCCGGCGGTGCAGGTGAATGTGTCCACCGAGCAGGGGGCGGAGCGCTGGTTTATTTTTGGAAACCCAGAGTTTGAGCCCATCCGCACCCAGCTATCTGGGGATACTCCCCTGGGGGTCAGGCTCGCCTATGAAATTTCCGGCGATGCCCAGCCCGATGCGTTCTTTCGGGTGGTGGTGGATGGCGAGGGAAATTTACACTATGCGGCTAAATCCTCTAAAGGGTTTAAGTCCGGCCCCTTAGAACAGGGGCAGGCGGTGACGCCGGGATGGGCGGACTTTGAAATTATTCTGGAGGACTATGTGCCCCAGGCACGGGTGGAGCGCGATGTTGTCCCCTTGCCCGAGGGCGCTGAGGGTGGGGAGCCTGCCCTACAGGTGGCGACCGCCGATGGGACTGACGCTTGGGTGCTTTGGGGGGAGCCCACGTCCATGGCCACATCTGCCGGTGACTGGTATGTGGCCTTTAGTCCTAAGTTGATGCGGTTACCCTTTGGGCTTAAATTGAACGATTTTATTGTGGAGCGCAATGAGGGCAGTGAATCGGTTGCCATGTGGACTAGTTTGGTGACCCTGATGGAGCCGGTGACTGGGGAATTGTCTGAGCGCCGCGTTTGGATGAACCATCCAACTTGGTTTAGGGGCTGGAAAATTGCCCAGGCTTCTTGGAATCCGGGGGATTTGGCCCAGTCCACCCTGCAGGTTAAGCGAGAGCCTTGGTGGGTGACGGGGTTAACCTGGCTAGGTTCGTTGATGGTGTCTATGGGGGTGGCGGTCATGTTTTACGGTCGAGCGGTGGCTAAGAAACTCAAGTTTTTGGGGGATCTTTTCGGCCATGCTGCCGATGATGAGACCCAGGATAAGGACGTTGCGCCGATTCCAATTTTGAGCTTTTTCTCGGGCCGTTGAGGAGGTTTCAAGGTGCGAATATTGGGCCTGGAATTAGGCCCGCTGCTCTGTTCTGTTGATTGCTGTTGTTAATTGCTATCTTTCCTAGCTAAAGTACGCTAATGAAACTTCTCAAATTTGCGATTGGGTTATGTCTCGGGTTATTGCTGATTGCTATGCCTATCAGTCAGTTTCAGCCATCACCCCTGGACAGTCTGGAAACGATGACGGTGCAGCAAGGGGGGCGTAAAAAGCCCTTGGATACGGTTGCCCAGGAGACTGTTGCTAAGATCTATGGGGCCACCACCTATCGCCATGATGGGGTGGAGGAAAGTGCCATGGAGACGTTTATGTCTTTGTGGCTCAACAATCGCAACTGGAATGAAGAGCCTTTTGTGCTGGTGAGTTATCGGCCGTTGAAGGAGTTGGCTGGGTTGGCGGTGGAGCAAAAGCATTTTTCCTTTGGGACGCTGATGAGAAATCAACCCCTGGGGGAGGTGGTGCGCTCGGCCCATCGTAAGCAGGCGGATGAGGAGGATTTAACCCGGGACGAACGGGAGGCCCTGACCATTGAGGATCGACTTCAGCTGATGCTGGGCATGGTGAATGACGATGCGATCGCAGTTGTCCCCCATCCGACGGACATCAAAGGCAAGTGGGTGGGCATCAATGAAGCCCAGAGCCTTTATGCGCCTGAGGCGGTGGCCCCATTGCTCGCCAACTTTGCCATCATCAAGCAAACCATTTTGTCGGGCACTGACCACTTACCCATGTTGGCCCCCATGACCCAATCTTTGCGGGACAGTTTGGCCGACCTGAGTCCGGCGGTGTATCCCAGCATTGGGGTCATGGGCCGCGAAGTATTTTTTAACCACTTCCATCCCTTTGCGAAGGCGTGGCAACTCTATGGCATTGCCTTTGTGCTAATGCTGGTGGCCCTATGGGTCAAGCCCTTTAATCTTTACTGGACCGCCATGGGCGCATTTGTTGCCGGTGTCGCCGTTCAAAGCTATGGCTTTTGGCTGCGAATGCAAATTGCCGGTCGGCCCCCGGTGACCAACATGTATGAGTCGGTGGTGTGGGTCGGATTTGGCATCGCCGCCATTGCCCTGATGTTTGAGCTGAGCCAGCGGTCAAAATATTATTTGCTGGCGGCTGCGCCCCTCTCCATGGTGTGTTTGATTTTGGCCGATAGCCTACCGGCGGTGTTAGACCCCAGCATTTCACCCCTGGTGCCAGTGCTGCGGGATAACTTTTGGCTGAGCATCCACGTGCCCACCATTGCCCTCAGCTATGCGAGCTTTGCCCTGGCCATGGGTTTGGGCCATGTGGCCCTGGGGAGCTATTTGTTTTCTCCCAAGGCCAAGGCTCGTCTCAAACTGCTGTCTCAGCTCAACTATCGTGTGCTCCAGGTGGGTGTGCTGCTGTTGACCTCTGGCATTATTCTGGGGGGGATTTGGGCCCACTTCTCCTGGGGCCGATTCTGGGGTTGGGACCCCAAGGAAACCTGGGCCTTGATTGCCCTGCTGTGCTATCTGATTCCGCTCCATGGTCGCCTCGTGGGCTGGATTGGTAATTTTGGCATTAGCGTTGCCAGTGTGGTTTCTTTTAATGCGGTGCTGATGGCTTGGTATGGTGTCAACTTTGTCCTGGGGACCGGGTTGCACAGCTATGGGTTTGGCACGGGCGGCTCTGAGCTGATGATTGCTACTGTTGTAGGGTTAGATTTACTCTTTGTGTTGGTCACTGTGGTGCGGCACCAGGGATGGTTAGGGGGTGGGTTGACTGAGTTGGTCACCCCCGCTGAGACCAGTGCCGCTGCTGTGACGTCCCATCCATCGGGTCATTAACGTTCGCCCTGTCTAGGGCCAAAACAAATGTTCTGGCCCTGGTTGAGTTCATTCAATGTCCATTAGGTCTTACGGTCTATTCGATCACATCACTAGAAAGGAGCCTGATTATGAACCGTCGTGAATTTGGTAATTTGTTTGGTTTGGGCATGATCGCCACATCGCTGCCTGTTGCGATCGCTGCCTGCACTCCCAAGGACACCGCCTCGGATACCACCTCGGAAGCGCCCGACGCCGAGGCCGCCCCCGCCGTAAAAATTGACTCCACACCCCGAGAAGATGGGTTTGCCGCCCTAGGCACCGTCGCTGATTTGGATGCCGATGGTTACCTTGGTAAAAAAGGATTTATTGCCGGACCGGTGATTGTTATTCGCG
>CALHGI010000690.1 GCA_938029995.1 uncultured cyanobacterium
CATGGCCTGCCGTTCTGGAAAATAGAATGGCCGATTAAAATATCCGCTCAGGGAGGCCATCTGAGCATCGCGACTGGCCACAATAAATTCATCCTGCAGATTCGCCTGGCGCATATAGGCCGCGGTAACCCGGCTGGCCGAATAGGGGATGGTTAAGTCCATGGCAAAGAGAAAGATGCCCCCGAGAAAATGGGCGGTCAAAATAATGGCAAATATTCGGTTGAACCAGCCATGGTAGGTCAACATTCCCCGCTCAAGGGTAGGGATATGGCGGGTGATAGCGAAGGATGGGACGTAGTGGTGGGCCAGCCACAGGGAGGCAATCAGCACCAGGTAAAAGTTGCCATAGTGTCGAATGGCGCTGGGCATAAACTTGGCATAGGTAAAGGCCAAAATGATGCCGTTGCCCAACAGGTAAAACACCAGAGCATAGGGTTTTTTGAGTAGTTTTATGGTGATCAATAGGCAAGAGCCCAGGGCAATTGCCCCACAAACTACGAGGTCTAGGTAACGGGCTCCATTGGGGATGATGATGTAATAGCCGCCAAACACTCGGCCAATGGATTTGAGCCCCCGACGAATATCTACGCCACTGGCATATTCCCCCAGGGCCTGGCTGGCCACATCACTGGGGGGCAGGATGAAATAGAGGGCAAGGGCAAAACCGGCCGTAATGAGGGCTGCACTGAAAATAATATCGAGCCAATTACGACGTAGTGGGGCTTCCCATAGCAGCTCTATGGCGAGGGTTAGGGCCAGGGCGATCGCAACTAACAACGCATACACATTACTATTGGCCAGCAGTACCAGTAGCCCCGCCAGGGGCCAATAGGCCCGCTGCCGCTGGGGCCACAGGGCACACAGCGTAAATAGCAACACCATCGCCACAGCGTAGTTACGGGAGATCAACAAATGCTCATAAAACGGCAAATAACCAAAGGTGATCAACCACTTTTGCCATTGTTTAAACGGGCTGCATCGCCAAATCAGCAGCACCGACCCCATGGCCAGTAACCAGTGAAATACCTGCATGGCGATGGGATTGCCAAATAGGTGATAGAGCATGGCCACCAGCAGATGCCACAACCCAGGATGGGCCCGGTCATAGTGAATGTTCTCCACAAAGGCTGACCAGGATGGGCTGTCCCGCGCAATCAGCCACACATTCATCTCATCACGCCACATGCTGTGGTTGAGGGCACCAATCAGGCCCAGCACAGCAACGACGATCACTGCGGTCCATGGAGATTTATACAGGCCGACCAGCCAGCGGGGCAAAGGAAGGGTCATGGGTTATTAGACTCAGGGGCGCACTGATCATACTGCGTACTGCGATCGCTAACGTCAGCGTCCAGCGGCCCTGGGTCTCCCCGGCTAATCCCCTAGGACACAGTCCATCGACACCAGCCAAAAGTTAGTCGTCTCCACGACAGCACATCGCTCAAGGCGGGTGTGTAGCACCCCAGTTTGCCCCTGCTCCAGCTGATCGATGGCGGGTTGGAGCAGGGACTGATAGTTGCGGGACCAGTATCGATGGTTAGCCAAATAGCCGGGACTAAAGGCCGCCCTATGCACCAGCCAAAAATCTACCCCATAGGTATCCGCAAAGGTTTTCACCGTGGCCTGGTCATGGGCATAGTGAGCAATTAGCAGATCTGCCGCCCGCTGACGAATCTGGCGATAATACCCCAGGTGAAACGGGGTGCCATATTCCGCAGCTAGCAAAACAGAGCGTTGGGCAAAGGTGGGAATGTTATCGGCTTCGTAGTCTAGGGACGCCACTAGGCTGTCCTGGGGCTGGGTTTGTAAATACTGATAAATCGGTCCCTCTTGGCCAGTCATATAGAGGGTTTTAGGAAAGTTTTTGAGCAGTAGGGGGTAGTAGAACAACAAGGGCACGACCACCATCACCGCCCCCAGCCATGACACCAGACGACGGCGCTGTAGCACTCTAGAGCCCAACAGCGAGACCCAGGCGATAGCCGCTAAAATGGGCACCGCCAACTGGATGCAATGGCTGGTGTAGCGGCCCGGCATGTGCAGTCGAAAGGCCAAACCATAGGCCAGAAGAAACCAAATCATGGCCGCCAGGGTCAGTTCGGCAAACACAAACAGGCTGGGCTGCACGGCCTGGAGGCTGGGAAACCAGCGTCGCCAGCGCCCCATGGGCCAGAGGAAGAGAACCGCCACTAGGGTCACGGGGGTAAACAGGGTGCGCTTAAGGATGGCTCCATGGCCGCCGTATAGCATCAGCCAATAGCGTGATAGGCCCGTCCTAAAAAATGAATGGCGACCATTGGGCTGAAACTCAGGAATGGTGTGGGCCTGGGCCATGGTCACCACCGGGCCATAGTCTTGGGACAGTAAGTAGGTGGGCAAAATGCATAGTGTGGTTAAGGCGAGGGCTGCGATCGCAACCCGACAGCGCCCCCACCTCAGCATCCGCCAAGGGCGACGCCACATCACCGGCAGCTTTTGCCAATCCACCCCATGGACGGCATACAGGGTGGTGGCCACCAGGGCCACGGGCGGATAAAACAGGG
>CALHGI010000691.1 GCA_938029995.1 uncultured cyanobacterium
TAATATTCTGGTCGATAATAAAGATCAGGTGAAAATCGTCGATTTTGGTATTTCCGCTGCACAAACCGGTAGTGATACCAAACTTACCAAAACGGGGATTTTGATCGGTACCCTTAACTCTTCACCACAACTCATCCCAATTTTTAGCATTGACGCCGCCCTAGGCTGGGCAAGTCCCTGGGCTATGGCCTTAGAGATAATCTATTGCTCCCAAAACATCACTGCCCATGGGCACGCTGATGGTTGTCCAGGTCCCCTAGCCAGCCTTGGAGCGCTGCGTCCACCGCCCCAGGCATTTCATCGTAGAGGCAGTGGCCAGCCCCTGGAATGGGGCGATAGGTCAGGTGGGCATGGGGTGGATTGGCAGAGAGAATTTGGTCGGCCCAGGCGGTGGGTAAGACCTTATCTTGGGTGCCCCACAGTAACAGAATGGGGATGGGCACCTGCTGAAGCAGATCGGCGGTGCTATCACTAAATTCGGGCTGGGTCCGGGACTTCACTAGGTAGCACAGGGTGCGGGCCGCGCCGCGCTCCAGGGTGGGTCGGGTAAATAGCTCCACCAATTCATCGTCCACCCGGTCCGGTATCTGGTAAATGCCGGTGAGGGCCCGACGAATAAAGTTAGGTCGTCGTACCGCCAGGAATAGGGGGCGCAGCAACAGCGGTGTGGCAAATAGGCTTTCCACCCCCCGCGCCAAGCGATCGATCCACCCCGCCACCAGTTCCTGGCGGGCTAGGGGCAGGGTGAGTAGCACCAGGGCCTGGGCCATGGCGGGGTGGCGCGCCGTGGCGGTAAGGGCCACCAACGCCCCCAGGGAATGGCCCAATAAAATCACCGGTTGGCCAATCACCGCTTGCCAAAAATCATGGACCTGGGCCTGCCACACCTCTGCGCCAAGTAAAATACCTGGCTTTTGGGAATGGCCAAACCCCAGCAGATCTAGGGCGTAGACCGGTCGTTGCTGACCCCAGGCGGTCAGGTTCGAACGCCACTGCTCTAAACTGGCGCCAAACCCGTGGATCAGCAGCATCGGGGCCCGCCGTTGGGCCGCCGGATCAGTGGGCCTGAGGTAGGTGTAGCGCACCCGCCAGCCGCGCCAGGACCAAAACCGCTGATGTCCCAAGTCAGGACGGGTGAGGGCTTGGGTGCGTTTCATAAGGGTGGGATAGGGGTGGGTGGGGGATGGGTGATAACTATCTTGTAACTTCAGCCAGCTTGTCATTAAAGGAACCAATCAAGGAACTTATCATGACGACCAACGGATACCTTTAAGATAGATTAAGCATCATTTGCGAATGATTCAATTCTACCCATCCCCCACCATTCACCAAGGACAGCGGGACGCACTATGACTGAAACAAAACAGAGGGATGTTCAAGTGTTGCCCATTGCGGCGGACACCCTGGCCCTGCGCTCTCGCAGCTGGAACCGACTCCGGTTTGAAGTGGAATATGCTTTGGAAAAGGGGACGACGGCAAACTCCTACTTGATTAAGGCCGATCGGACAGCCTTGATCGACCCGCCAGGGGGGTCGTTTACGGCCATCTTTTTGGCGGAATTGCGATCGCACATTGCCCTGGACCAGCTGGACTACATTATCCTGGGCCACATCAACCCCAACCGACTAGAGACCCTGCAACACCTGATTAGCGAAGCCCCCCAGGTCACCATCGTCTGTTCCAATCCGGTGGCAATCGCCATTAAGTCGGCGGAGCTTTCCCTACAGAATCCCCTGCAAATTATCAAAAATGCCGATGATGATCTGGACCTGGGCCAGGATCATCGGCTGCAGTTTATGCCCGTGCCCACCCCCCGCTGGCCCGGTGGTCTCAACACCTACGACTCTGGCACCTGCACCCTATTTACCGACAAATTTTTTAGCGCCCACATCTGCAGTGATGACGCCTACGATCTCAACTGGGCCAACCTACTGCCCGACCGGCGTTACTATTTCGACTCCGTCATGGCCCCCAATGCGAAGCAGGTGGCCACGGTGCTGGAAAAACTCAGTGAATTTCCCGCCCATCTTTATGCCCCCGGCCATGGCCCCATGGTCAGCTACGGCATCCATGAACTCACCCAGCAGTACCAGCAGTGGTGCGCGCAACAAAAGCAACAAACCCTCAGGGTAGCCCTGATTTATGCCTCCGCCTATGGCAACACCGCCACCATTGGTCAGGCCATTGCCCGAGGCATCACTAAGGCTGGGGTGGCGGTGGAATCCATCAACGCCGAGCAAGCGCCCCAGTCAGACATTAAAACCGCCGCCGAAACCTGTGCCGGGTTTATCATTGGCTCCCCCACCCTCGGTGGCCATGCCCCCACCCAAATCCAAACCGCCCTGGGGCTATTGCTGTCCACCGCCTCTAAAACTAAATTGGCCGGTGTGTTTGGCTCCTATGGTTGGAGCGGTGAGGCCATTGACCTGTTGGAGGGCAAGTTGCGGGACGGGGGCTATAGCTTTGGTTTTGACCCCATCCGAGTCAAGTTTAAGCCCGACGACGTCACCCTCAAATATTGCGAAGAGGCGGGCACTGACTTTGCCCAATCCTTGAAAAAAGCCAGACGGGCCAAGGCCCCCCGCACCCCCGCCAGCGACGTGGAAAAGGCCGTAGGTCGCCTGGTGGGATCTTTGTGTGTGGTCACCGCCAAGCAAAATGAAGTGGCCAGCGCCATGTTGGCCTCCTGGGTAGCCCAGGCCACCTTTAGCCCCCCTGGGTTTACGGTGTCCGTTGCGAAGGAACGGGCCATTGAAACCCTGGTCTATCCGGACAATGCGTTTGTGCTCAACATTTTGGGCGAGGGTAAACAGCTGGGGGCCATGAAACAGTTTCTTAAACCCTTTAGCCCCGGTGAGAACCGGTTTGAGGGGGTGGATGTGGATGTGGCCGACAATGGAGCCTACATTCTCAAGGATGCCATTGCCTATTTAGAATGCACGGTCAAGAATCGCATGGACTGCGGCGACCACTGGGTGATTTACGCCACCATTGACGGTGGCCAGGTGTTGGATGGGAATGCGAAAACGGCGG
>CALHGI010000692.1 GCA_938029995.1 uncultured cyanobacterium
CACCTTAGATGATACTGATGGGATTTCCCGTGCCTATCGTCCTAAAATAAATGGCACTCCAACCCTGAGTGTTTCCGCCGTACAGCGTTACAGCCAAAAGCATTCTACTGCCTGGGCTGTTCCTGACCTGAACAAAACCCTATGGGTCAACTGGCCTGGATTTATCGACAGTGCTCCTCGTTACTCATTTACTGATGTACTAACGGGAGAAGTTCCAGCAACTACCTTTACCAACAAAATTGTCTTTATTGGTTTTACGGGCGTAGGTCTAGACACCATGGCAACGCCCTACGACCAGACCCCAACCACAACAGGGGTCTATCAACACATGGCTGCAGCGAACAACTTATTAGCCCACAATCATCTAAGACCCATTGTTATTCCTGTATGGGTAATGGTGATATTGCTTAGCCCAGCCATAGGCTATGGCATGTTCTATCAACGCTTACGACTTCAGCTGCTCACAAGCCTAGCAATCACATTGGGCTGGGGAAGCTTGGTCATTATGGCCTTTAGTTACAGCTATTGGCTCCCTACGGTGGTACCGCTAGTCAGCATTTCGCTAACAAGCCTGTTTGTCCGTCTATTTGAACATGGAGAAACCAGGCTTTTACAATTGCATAGAAAAAGTGGACATGGCTCGATACATTTACCCTCACTCCAGTCATGGAGTCCCATTAGAGGTCAATAAATTTGAGCTTGGAGTTTGGCTAGTGAGATTTTGGCCCTTTTCCTTAGATTGAACCCAAGCTACGGCCTGCCGTATTTCCTGATGCGATAAGGGTTCCACCTGGAAGTGAATATCAAAAATACGCTGAGCCGACATAATTAGGGCTCTAACCACATCAGTGGCTTGCACCTCCTTTAGCTCCCTAGGGGGCTGGACTCGATCGCCAAACACTCGTTCAACTAGCACTGGATCTACACCCAGTCGCATGGAACCATGTTGCAGAATACAGCGTTCCCGATATAGCTGAGCACTCCCAATAACCTTATAGCCGTTATCCATCACCAAATCTGCAGCTGTGGCCGTACCAAAACAGTTAGCCGAACGCTGGTAGCTATGATTATCGGCCCCCAGGTGCAGGGTAATCCCCAAACTCCGCCAACCTTCAACTAAAAACTTGCAGAGATAAGCATAAACATCCCGACGACGGCCACCATAACCAGACGTAATCAAGCTATAGGTCAAATCACCCTGATGTAGAACCGCTCGACCACCGCTGGGCCGCCTCACAAGATCTATAGCCTGGTTATTCCATTGCAGGTGATGCCAATGTTCTGGATAATCGCGCTGGTGATACCCCAAAGAGATGGCAATGGGACTCCAGGTATAAAACCTCAAACAGGCTAAACCTTTACCTAGACAATGTTGGTCTAGCAGCCACTCGTCAATTGCCATCTGGGTGAGCCCTGAAGCTTCTATGGGCGCAATCAGCCGCCATGGTGTTGCCATGACTAAGCCGTAGGATATTTACCCTGCAGAATGTCATCTTGCTCATCCGCAATGGTGGCAACGATAGTCATCAGACGTGAAATCTCACCTGGGTTAATATCCGCTAAAATTCGACTAGCTAATACTAAAACTTCCTGATTGGAAATACCGAAACAGGCTTCAAACGTTTCGCCACAGTTCATAGCCAACAGCTCGGCCATTAGCCCCGCTTGATTTTGCACAGGTAATTTTAAGACAGAAGACCAAACCGTTAATGCATCTTCATCATCACTACCCGTCAGCTGCACATATACAGCCACACTGCCATAGGTAAACTTCCACAGATAGCCATCGTCATCACGACTAACCATGGCATCTCCCCCCTGGTCTAGGCTAGCAATGACCGTTTCAATCACATCTACATGACTAGCTTCAAAGGTTTCTGTACCTGCACTAATCGTTTCACCAGTAGTTTCAAGATTCAGGGGACTCATGGGCTCCGCTTACTCCTAAATAAATCACAATTGAGAGTGTGAGCATAGCAAGTTGCTGTTCAGCAACACATGGATTCAATAGAACATGATATGCAGGAATGGTTCCCTTTAACCACATCCAACTCACTTTAGCGTTGCTTTTCCCAGAGCGGGTCTGAGTAGGTTATTTTTTTCAGATTCCTTCCATGGCTTTCCCCCCGTACTCTTCAGAGGGGTAAAGCCATGGAACCCAGGCAAGATCTAATAATTAGAAAATGCGGGTTGATGACGAATGAGGCTGAGAAACTCTTCACGGGTTTTTTGTTCATCTTGAAAAACGCCCAGCATTGCACTGGTGACCGTCCAGGAACCAGGCTTTTGCACCCCACGCATGGCCATACACATATGGCTAGCTTCCATAACTACCGCTACCCCTTGGGGTTCGAGTACTTCGCTAATGGCCTCGGCCACCTGTCGCGTTAACCGTTCTTGCACCTGCAGTCGCCGCGAATACATTTCCACAATCCGAGCTAATTTGCTCAACCCTACGACTTTTTGATTGGGAATGTAAGCAACGTGGGCTCGCCCCATAAAGGGCAGCATGTGATGCTCACACAGACTAAAGAAATTGATATCCCGCACCAACACCATCTCATTGTGACCTTCGTCAAAAATGGCATTATTGACGATCGTCTCCAAAGATTGGGTATAACCCTGGGTCAGAAAACGCATCGCTTCGGCGACCCGCTTCGGCGTTTTGAGCAGACCTTCCCGCTCAGGGTCTTCGCCAAGCTCAGCCAACATAGTATGCACAGCTTCCATTAATTTGCTGTTGTCGGCAGAAGGCTCATGCAATAGTGCATCATGCCCCTTAGTTTTAGAACGGTCAGGCCTTACGACAGCGTCTAGTGACTTACCGTTGAGCATACCGTTGTTGTTGGAACCGTTAACTGAAATGACCATGGTGTGGGTAAATTAATGTGCAAATAATCCAGTACAAAAGCCAATTTGTCTTGGCCTAGAGAAAATAATTGTTAGGGAATCACAGAGTTCCTCCACTTGGCATAATGGTTAACTCCTCTACAACTGCACCGGGTGGCAAAAGAGCTGTCTGTAGAATTGCATTAGCGACTAGTTCAGGAGTGAGCATACCTGAACGATCAAAGTCGGCCTGAACAGTATCTGTATCCCACAAAGGAGTATTGACAGCCCCTGGCAAAATGGTAACTACTCGAACACCATGACTGCGTTCTTCAACTGAAATAGCCTTGGATAACGCCACAACAGCCGCTTTACTAATGCCATAAGCCCCCCACTCGGGAAAAGCTTGACGAGCAGCTACGGAAGAAACATTGATAATCATCCCGCCACCATGCTCGCGCATCCCTGACAAAACGGCCTGAATGCATTGAAAAATGCTAGTTACGTTGAGGTCGATGACCTTACACCAATCGTCTAACGGCATTTGACTCAGTGACCCGGTATAGCCCATGCCAGCATTGTTGACTAACACATCGATAGGACCAAACTGCCCCAATAAACTTGCGATATTGGACTTTACTTGATCCGTGATACTCAGATCGATGGGAAAGCTCTGAGCCTTTACCGCCGAGACCGCACCGATTTCAGCCACCAAAGACTGAAGCTTATCTGCTGAGCGACTCACCAACGCCACATCAAATCCAGCTTGGGCAAAAGCCAAAGCAGTCGAACGACCGATGCCTGTGCTGGCACCTGTAATCAACGCACGACGATTAGGAGCAATATTCATTAATGGGAGCTTTGAGAAAGATCTGGAACAGGAATAAGCGCACCCAACAATGTTAACAAATGTTACACAAAATGGGTGTTTTTTATTTCAAGAGATTTTTTAAATCTGGTCAAACCATTGCTCTATAGAGCATACATCTGTAGAGCAACAACTTATGAGACTCCCATTAATCTTTCTAAGGATAGGGACTGAAAGCTTATAAAGCAGTATCTAAAATTGAACTTTTGAAGATCATTACTATTGTTAACCGCAATCGAGAAAAGTGACCAGTGCAGATATCAACACAGGAAAGCTATCCCTAAGCTGCTTCAGAAAAAACACCAATCTGCCGAAACTTACGGTATCGTTCTTGCCGCCGCTGCTCAGGGGGGATGTCTAACAAAGCTTCAAGGTTTTCCAATAGGGCAGCCTGCAATCCTTCAGCAGCTTTAATTGGATTGGCATGGGCACCTCCCGTTGGTTCAGCCAGAAGCTGGTCTAAGATGCCCAGATTCTTTAAATCCCAAGCTGTAATCTTAAGTGCTTCCGCCGCTTGAGAAGCCCGGGATGCATCTTTCCATAAAATTGCCGCACACGCTTCGGGACTGGCAACAGTGTAAACAGAATGCTCAAACATTAATAATCGGTCGCCTACGCCGATACCCAATGCACCACCCGAGCCGCCTTCTCCAATCACCGTACAAATAATAGGGCTATCCAAACGGAACATTTCTCGAAGGTTATAAGCAATAGCTTCACCTTGACCCAATTGCTCCGCTTCTAAACCTGCCCAAGCACCAGGAGTATCGATAAATGTAAAGATTGGCATCTTAAAGCGATTGGCATGCTCCATCAAGCGCATCGCCTTACGATAGCCGCCAGGGGATGCCATGCCAAAATTTCGGGCAACGTTATCCTTGGTATCTCGACCTTTTTGATGACCCAACATCATCACTGAATGGCCATGAAATCGGGCAATGCCGCCTACAAGGGCTAAATCATCCTTCCCTGAACGACGATCACCATGTAGTTCTATCCATTCTTCAGAAATAGCCTGGATATAGTCTAGGGTGCTAGGCCGCCGAGGGTGCCGAGCCACCTGAATCCGCTGGGCAGGAGTCAGGCTGGTAAAGATCTCTTGCCGAAGCTGCTGCGCCCGTGACTCTAACTGCTGAATCTGCGCTGAAACATCAACATCGTTGTCTTCAGCCAGGGCCCGTATTTGCAAAATTCGAGACTCTAATTCGGCCAAAGGCTTCTCAAAGTCAAGCAAAATAGGCCTGCGTTCTGTTGTTGCCATAACAGGTTTAGGTACTCCAGCAGTAATTCCACCCTATCGCAAACTGCACATTAAAGGGCATTCTTGCCATAGAGAACAAGTCTCAGTGTTCATGGGCGGATGATTTAAGTTGTTAGCAAAGGGCGAAAGCCATGCTTAACAGACGCCGCACCAATTTGCTCCATCTTCTCAAGGGTAATTTGATTTCTCCCCCAAGAGAAATTAGTGTGCCATTTTTCAAATTCCAATATCATCGATTCGGCGAAGCAGGCGAACAATTGTCGGGCAGGAACATCCATAGCCACAATGTTCATAATTCGCCAATCAATATCGAGGCTATGTTCGACAATACCGCCCTTTAAAACATGAATGCCAGGATGACTAAATTGACTGCCGATGTTTTTAGGATAACCACCGTCGACCATCAAACAGGGTTGCTTTAAGGTACTAGGGTCAATGTCAATGCCTTTAGGCATGCTTGCTACCCACACAACCACATCAGC
>CALHGI010000693.1 GCA_938029995.1 uncultured cyanobacterium
ATTCGAACCCTCGATAGGATTTACACCCTATAACTCCTTAGCAGGGAGCCGCTTTCAACCGCTCAGCCACCTCTCCAAGTTCAGAGCTGCATTATAACAAGCTATCCTGAGCCCGGTAAAGCTTTCTGTCGTTATTTCTTGTCATAATGCGAGGCAACCGGTGTTTAAAGCTGCACAAAATCTCCCAGGAAATGGTGCCAATCCGATTAGCCCAATCATCCGCCGTGATTTTCTGAGACGATGAACGGCCCAACAGGGTAACGATGTCACCTTCTTTGAGGCCATGTATATCAGAGACATCTAGCATGAGCTGATCCATGGTGATGGAGCCAATTTGGCGAATGCGGCGATCACCGATGAGCACATCAAGCTGATTGGATAACTGCCGTGGAATACCGTCGGCGTAGCCAATGCCGACTACGGCAATGGTCATGGGCTGGGGCGCAATAAATCGATGACCGTAACTCACGCCAGCTCCAGCGGGAATTTGTTTGATGTGGGTAATGCGAGCTTTAACCTCCAGTGCTGGCTGTAAATTGAGCACAGATTGTAGATGAGGTGCTGGGGGTAGCCCATATAACCCCAGTCCCACACGTACCATGTCGTATTGCAGCCCAGCGGCATTACTCAGGGTAGCGGCGGTATTAGCCAAGTGGAGGCGTTCAGGCAGTTGATTCTGCGCTTTCAGCGTTGCGATCGCAGCTTCAAAGCGCTCATGCTGACGACACATTTCCGTATCATCAGCATCATCGGCAGTCGCAAAATGAGAATAGAGACTGGTAATCTGCAAAGCCGGTAGATCACTGACAAACTGTACAAATTCCAATGCCCGTTGCCAATCAAACCCTAACCGAGACATCCCCGTATCTAGCTTGATATGGACCGGCAATGGCAAACATGCGTCCCTCAAAGCTTCAGAAAACACCAGGGATTGCTTGGGCGAGACCAACGTAGGTTGGAGCTGCCAACGAGCCACCGCCAGCACCTCCTCAGCCCGATGCAAGGCTCCCATCACCAAAATTGGCACCGTCAAACCGGCCTGGCGTAACTCGATCCCTTCTGGGACCGTGGCCACTCCAAGCCATGTCGCCCCTGCCGCCACAACAGTCTGAGCAACCGCCACCGCCCCATGACCATAGGCATCAGCTTTCACCACAGCCATCAAGTCAGTGGTCGGACGTAGTAAACTACGAAATTGCTGCACATTGTGACGGACAGCCTCCAGATCAATCTCTACCCAAGCCCGCGAGCAGCGCATAGCCGAAACACTTGGAGTATCGTCCCACCGCAGCATCCTGCCTCTCCTTAACCCAAAACATCACACCACAGCTACGGCATCACAAGCACAAAAGCTCTTCAGCTAGCTGTGTTAGTATCAAATCACAACTTTTAAATGAACCTCAATGAGTAAGGTTCTTGTCTTAAATGCTTCCTATGAGCCGTTGAACATCACGAGTTGGCGGCGCGCTGTGGTGTTGATTATTAAAGGCAAGGCCGAAACCATAGAGCATAACGGGCTGGTGGTCTACGCAAATTTTCCATTGCCGACCGTTATTCGCCTACGTCACTATGTTCGCATACCGTATAAAGACATTCCCCTCACTCGCCGCAACCTGCTATATCGCGATAATCATACCTGCCAGTACTGCGGTTATGCTGGTGATGGACTAACCCTAGACCATGTGGTTCCTCGATCTCGCGGAGGTAAGGAAGTCTGGGAAAATATGGTCTCTGCTTGTGTACGTTGCAACGTCAAAAAAGGCAACAAGACACCGAAAGAAGCCAGAATGCCACTGAAGATAACGCCACGGAAACCCCATAGTAGCCTTTACTTTGAGATTGCTCGCCACACCCGTGGAGAAGCCCATAAAGAATGGCGTAAATATGTAATTGGCCTGACCAGTTAAGGAATCTGGTTAACTATAACTACTATGCCCATGGCATCTTTCCAGCTCCATCTGAATCCACTTCTTACTGCCCATGGCATCTCAAGACGCACTGCTGAAATCTCCCAATCGGGCAAGCTATAGATCGAATATGGATTTGAGCGATGGTCCTGCGGCTTCCCTACGCCATCTGCTAATCACCCATGCCGGTAGTCGGCAACTGGTTTTATTACAAGATTTTCCAGATCCCGATGCCCTATCTTCAGCTTGGGCATATCAGCTGATTGCAGCTGATTACGACGTGGACTGCGATATTTTCTATTCGGGCACCCTGAGCCATCAAGAAAATATTGCCCTGGTTAAACTTACGAGCCTGCCAGCGAAACGCTGGTCCAGCCAAAAACCCCCAGACTTATCCCAATATGCCGGTTACGTCTTAGTTGATACCCAAGGCACCACCAGCCACTTACCAGAACGGGTGAAAGCAGCTGATGTGCCATTACTCGTTGTCATTGACCACCACAAGCTACAGGATCAACCCAAGGCAGAATTTGCGGATATTCGTCCAGAAGCTCGAGCAACCGCTACAATTTTGACCCAATATCTCCAGGCGGGTCTTTTAGAGTTAGACCGCAGCAACAGTAAACACGTCAAGTGCGCTACGGCTCTCATGCATGGCTTACGATCGGATACGGGCCAGCTAATGCAAGCGACGGAAGCTGACTTTATGGCCGCTGCCTACCTGAGTCAATATTGTGATACTCAGTTATTGAGCGCTATTCTCCAAGCGTCCCGTTCGAAACGTGCCATGGATGTCATCGAACGTTCGCTACGCAACCGAAAAATTAAAAATAGTGTCTCCATGGCAGGGGTGGGCTATTTACGCTACGAAGATCGAGATGCTATTCCCCAAGCTACAGACTTTTTGCTGACCGAGGAAGATGTGCACACGGCTGTGGTGTATGGCATTGTCCATGACGAAGACGATGAACGGGAGGTGGTGATTGGTTCTTTGCGCACTAGCAAAATCACCCTCGACCCCGATGAATTTATCAAAGAAGCGTTTGGTCAGGATGATCAGGGTCGCTTTTTTGGGGGTGGCCGGTCCATGGCCGGTGGGTTTGAAGTGCCGGTGGGCTTTCTATCAGGATTTTATGAAAAT
>CALHGI010000694.1 GCA_938029995.1 uncultured cyanobacterium
TGGGCCCCTTCGAATTTTTGGTTTTGGGGGGCGGCATGCTCAGCTGCATATTGGTTAAATTTCACAAAACAGGCATCGTAAATCGTATCGAGGGCGATGTCGATATATTCTTCATCCACAATGTCGGGTAAGCCCATCAGCCGGGCACAAAACTGACCGCATAGCTGATCGGCCATCACCACCTCGGAATTACTTTCCGAGTCCAACCGATAGAAACTACCGGTCCACAGCTTGTTTTGATAGACGATTTTGCCCTGTTTAATCCAGCGTTGATACTGGGATTTCATGATGGCAAAGCTGCCGGAAATTTTCTTATGTTGCTGCAAAATGTCGCCCATTTTGATCGCGGCTTCTAGGGCCGCTAGCCACAGGCCACCGCAGTAGGCGCTGAGGCCCTTCAGTTGCCAATCATCAAAGGTTTGGTCTGGGGCTCCCCCATTTTCCGGCACCCCGTCTCCGTCCAGGTCAAATAGCTTGAGATATTGCAGGGTTTCGGTTACCGCAGGCCAACACTCGGCCAGAAAATCGATGTCTTGGCCATCGGTCAGCAAAAAGGCACGATAGACCTGGAGCACAAAGTCACTGGGCAGATCTTTCCACTGGTTGCAATCTTGGTAGCTGGTGTAGTTAGTGGCAATCCAGGGATTTTCATTGGGCGCACCGAGGTCGTGGGGAGTGGCTCCTTTGATCTTTCTAGGGGCCAGGTGTTCCGCTTTCCCCACGGTGTAGTAATAGCCAATGATGCGCTTTTTAGGATCTTCGGTGGGAATGGCTCGGGCAAAGGCGCGAATAATGGACTTTTCTAGCTCGGGCCACAGCATCAACGTGGAGAAACCACCGTACAGTCGCACGTCCAGGCTTTCGTACCAGCGGTAATCCATGCATTCTAAGACGCCAAACTGACCCACCGGATCGCCGTCGCTGGCAGCGGACCACAGGGTACCGCCGCTGGCCATGTCATACAGCTCATTGAACAGGGCCATTTTGAACCAGTCGGGCAGATCGGTGCGGTCTAGGATGGGCTGTTGCCAGTCAATGATTTTTTGTCGCCAAGTTTGATAGTTGGCTAGGGCTTCCTGGGCCAGCTGCCAGGCATTGCGCCCCGTGCGATCCACAAAGTCTGTATACCTGCGATAGGCTCGTTTGCCGGTGGCAAACTCCGTCACGGGTAAATCCCAACTCAGCACAAAGGGGATTTCTTGGGTGGCTCCGGGGGCCAGGGTAATTTTGACTGCGATCGCACCCGCCACCTGGCCATCTCCAGTGGCAGACGTTGTATCAGCAACATTACTTAAAGTCCCGTCAGCCGAGAACCCAGCCCACAGATCCGACCCATCCCCATCAGGGTTCCACCGGGTGTGATAGGTGATCGAACCGGCCGCCCCATCCATCAGCGGCACCGCCAGACAAAACTGCCCATCCCCTTCCCCAGGACTGCCCGTCCAAGCCCCATCCATCAGCACCCCCATGGCCCGCTCACCGGTCACCCATCGATTAAAATTGCCCGCACTTTTCTCCAAGGGGGGCACATAGTCATAAAACGGGCTACCATCCTCCCGCTGTTGAATTTCCGGCGACGCTTCAGCATTGGTAAACCAACCCACCATATTCTGCCAACTCAGCAAAATACTCAGGGTAATCGGCTGATCGGTGGGATTATGGGCCGTCCACACAAACACCGCCACCGGGTAGCTACTCTCCTGGTAGTTATCCGGCCAAATGGGCGAAAACTGCTCACAGGTCAAGTCGGCTTGAAAGACATCCTCGTAGGTATACCAGCTGCGAGGGTATAGGGCTTTGTAAGTGCCCCCCGTGGCCCCTTGCCCCGCCGCCCCAGCAGGCTCCGCCGGATACCATTGCCACCCCGTTAATCCGTCTCCAGCAGTGGCCATGCCATAGGTCTGGGCCACCCCTGCCGTTGACTCATGCACCGCAAACTGGCAGGCGGGGAAATGCCCAAATGTATGCTCACCCCCGTCCAAATGCCAGAGGTTAAACCTTCCACTAGGTGCCCGACCAATACAGCCAGCCCCCAACCCACCCAGGGGAATACCATGCTCGGGACCATCATCTAAATTGCTGGCGTAGCGCACAATATAGGGCGTTTCCCAAGGGGCACCAATGGGCCAGGTCCAAGCAACGGTCGGAATGTGGGGGGCGGGCATAGATTACCGTCTAAAACAGCAATCAGCATTCTATAGCAATGAACGGATGCATCGCTTCCCAGGAAAGGCGGCGGCGATTGTGGGCCTGGCTAGTGGATATCAGCTGCCAAGGATCTCCAGGGTGCTGCCGGCCCCGGCGGAGAACATTTACCCCATCTACGCTGAAATCGGCGATTTTTCCACCCTTTCAGCCGTAAACAATCCCCTCAGTGAATTCAAAGAATATTAATGTTCTCGGGCTAACAACCCCTCATCTGCGCTAGCGTTATTTTCAAGGTGCAGTGATAGGCGCAAGGAGACCGCTAGCCATGAAAAAGGCAAAAAACGTCATCCAACC
>CALHGI010000695.1 GCA_938029995.1 uncultured cyanobacterium
GGATTGTGGGGACCGGCGGTGCCCAGCCCCACACCGTCTAAAAACAACAGAATGAAACGGCTGTGATGCATTGGTCTTTCCGGTGGGCGCTGCCCAGCTCTCCTATGGGGTGGCTCGAGCCTATGCAGTGGCTACTAGGTCCTATGCGGTGGCTAGGGTCCTATGCAGTGGCTAGGGTGGTCACCGGTTGTTTGATGGTGATTTGGTTGGTTTCAGCCCAGGTGTGCAGATCGGCAAAACTGCGATCGCGATATTTTCCATAGCGCTCCCGCTTATTGCGAATCCGCTCCGGCAGGGCCGGAAAAATCCCAAAATTCGGCGGCATTGGCTGAAAATGCTTGGGTTCCGCCGAGCTAATAAAACCAAACAACGCCCCCATCATTGTGGTCACCGGCAACGACACCGAAGGCAGTCCCAACACCGACCGGGCCGCATTGGTCCCCGCCAACCAACCACCGGCACAGGCCGCCGTATAGCCCTCGGTACCCACCAGCTGACCGGCCGCAAACAAGTTGGCCCGTTGGTGAAACTGTAGGGCACTGCTCAACAACTCCGGTGAGTTAATAAACGTGTTGCGGTGCATGACGCCCATGCGCACAAACTCCGCATTTTCTAAACCAGGAATCATGCGGAACACTCGCTTTTGCTCGCCCCAACGCAAATTGGTTTGGAAACCCACCATGTTCCACAGCTGCCCACCCTTATCTTCCTGGCGCAGCTGCACCACCGCATAGGGTCGTTTGCCCTTATTTTCCGGCGCATCAAACGGCCCGTAGCGATCCGTATCAAACAGGCCCACCGGCTTCAGAGGACCATAGCGCATGGTGTCCTCCCCCCGGCGACCCATTTCTTCAATGGGCAAACAACCCTCAAAGAATTTGGCCGTCTCCTGCTCAAAGTCCTTTAGCTCCGCCTGCTCCGCCCCACACAGGGCGGTCCAAAACGCCAGATACTGTTCCCTATCCATGGGGCAGTTAAGGTAGGCCGCTTCACCTCGGTCATACCGGGAGGCCATAAAGGCAATGTCGCGGTTAATGGATTCGCCGACAATAATGGGGCTAGCGGCATCAAAAAAGCTCATGTAGTCCTGGCCCGTAAACCGCCGCAGGTCCGCCGCCAGGGCATCACTCGTCAGCGGCCCCGTGGTCAACACCACCGGACTATCGGTGGGAATCTCGGTGACCTCATCCCGGCGCAATTCAATCAGGGGATGCTGTTCCAAGGTTTCCGTCAGGTCCCGACTAAACACAGCCCGATCAACCGCCAACGCACCGCCGGCCGGCACCGCATGGTCATCCGCCTTGCCGATCACCACCGACCCCAGCTGCCGTAATTCCTCATGGAGTAAACCTGAGGCACGGTCCGTAGCCTTGGCCCCAAAGGAGTTACTACACACCAACTCCGCCACATGCTCTGAATGGTGGGCCGGGCTCAGCTTGACCGGTCGCATTTCATGGAGCACCACGGGAATGCCGGCCTGGGCGATTTGCCAGGTGGCCTCAGTGCCAGCCAGGCCGCCGCCGATAACGTGAATGGGTTGGAGCAAGGAATCGGTCATTGGAAATGTTCTGAAGTCAATCAATTATAAGGTTGTACGGCTTTCGTGAAGCGAGATATAAATAAGCTTTAATAGCCAACACCATTAGCCAGTTTTGGGAATTTTTAGATCAGCATGACCTGCCCGACAAGCACCGCCTATGAACACCAGTACAGAACCAGTTACTCCCCATAAAATAACTGGCTATACCTTGGTAGAAACCATTTATCAGGGGCCTCGAACCACGGTCTATCGTTCTGTAGAGACTGCAACCCAGCAGTCTGTGGTGATTAAGGTACTCTCCCAGGAGTATCCAAGTTTTTCAGAACTGGTGCAGTTTCGTAACCAGTATGCGGTAACCCAGAACCTATCTATCCCAGGCATTATTCCCCACCTCAGCCTAAAGCCCTGGGGCAACGGCTATGGCCTGGTCATGGAAGACTTTCAAGGCATTGACCTGGGGCAGTATGCGGCACAGCACCCATTAAGCCTGCCTGAAATCCTGGATATCGCTATTCAGCTAGCAGATATCCTCCACGACCTTCACCAGCACCAAGTCATTCATAAAGACATCAAACCTGCCAACATTCTGATTCATCCAGACTCCAAACAGGTCAAACTGATTGACTTCAGCATCGCTTCATTGCTGCCCAAGGAAACCCAGGCTATCCAAAGTCCTAAGAGTCTGGAAGGAACCCTGGCCTACCTGGCCCCTGAACAATCTGGCCGCATGAACCGTGCCATTGACTATCGCGCCGACTTTTACAGTCTCGGCATCACTCTTTACCAGCTATTGACGGGGCAACTTCCCTTCACGAGCCATGACCCATTGGAATTAATCCATTGCCACATGGCTCAGTTGCCCGCCCCAGTGCACCAAGTGAATCCTCAGGTACCCGCCATAGGGGCGGCCATTGTGGCCAAGCTAATGGCCAAAAATGCAGAAGATCGCTACCAGACGGCCCTTGGCCTGAGGCACGACCTCCACCAATGCCAACGGCAGTGGCAAGAACAGGGGACGATGACTAACTTTGCTTTAGGGCAAAGGGATTTGAGCGATCGTTTTAATATTCCTGAAAAACTCTATGGACGGAAGAAAGAAGTCCGCATTTTGCTGGATACCTTTGAACAAGTCGCCCAAGGTAACGCAGAATTAATGTTGGTGACCGGTTTTTCCGGCATGGGCAAAACAGCCGTTGTCAACGAAGTCCACAGACCGATTACGCGTCAAAATGGATATTTCATCAAAGGTAAGTTTGAGCAATTCAATCGGAATATTCCCTTTTCTGCTTTTGTCCAAGCCTTTCAAGATTTAGTTAGGCAACTACTCAGTGAGAACGATGCCGAATTAAACAATTGGAGGGATCAAATTCTAGGGGCCCTAGGGGAGAATGCCCAGGTCATTGTTGAGTTGGTCCCAGAGCTAGAATGCATTATTGGTGTGCAACCCAGCGCCCCTGAACTCTCAGGAACGGCTGCCCAAAATCGGTTTAACCGGCTCTTTCGCCATTTAATCCAGGTATTCACCACAGCCGAGCATCCCCTGGTCATCTTTATGGATGATCTCCAATGGGCCGATTCAGCATCATTAAAGTTAATTCAGGTCTTAATGACCGAGTCTCAGACGGGATACCTATTACTATTGGGAGCCTATCGAGATCATGAGGTGTCTTGCACTCATCCGTTAATCTTAACGTTGGATGAATTGGAGAACCAGGGGATAGGGCTTAAAACCATAGCCCTTCAGCCCCTGGATCAAGGCAGTCTTAATCATCTCATTGCCGACACATTGCATGCCCCACCAGCGGTTGTGCAGCCTCTAACCAAACTGGTTCTGCAAAAGACCCAAGGAAATCCCTTTTTTGCGACACAGTTTCTCAAAACATTACATCAAGAACAACTCATTACCTTCGATCACGACATAGGCCATTGGCAATGTGACATTACACAAATTCAAGCGACTGCCTTGACCGACGATGTGGTTACGCTGATGGCACACCAATTGCAAAAACTGCCAGAGTCAACCCAAAGGGTCTTAAAGCTGGCTGCTTGTATGGGCTCCCAGTTTGACCTCGAGACCCTGGGAATCATTTCTGAGCAATCTTTAACAGATGTTGCCGCCGATTTGTGGCCATCCCTGCAAGCAGGGTTTATTCTGCCCACCAGCCAAATTTATAAGTTCTTCCAAGGCTCAAAACCAGCCGATAGCCCAGACATCAATCCGACCTATCGGTTTCTACATGATCGGGTGCAGCAGGCCGCCTATGGAATGATTCCGGCCAGTAAAAAACCAGGCAACCATCTGAAGATCGGTCAACGATTACTCGCACAACGGCTGGAGAAACAATATAACGGAGACATTTTTAATATTGTTAACAACTGCAATAAAGGAACAGAATTAATTGACGATGTTCACCAAAGGCAACAACTAGCCATCCTCAATCTTGAAGCGGGAAAATCAGCGAAATTATCCCTGGCCTATGCTGAGGCAGTGTCATATTTTGAACAAGGGATTAAACTATTGTTCCCCCAGGGG
>CALHGI010000696.1 GCA_938029995.1 uncultured cyanobacterium
ACAGAATGGGGGACTGTGAAGATGAGCGATCACCCAAGGGCTTCTGTAAGGGGCCTTGAATGATGTCTGACTTGGAACACTCTTCTGCCATTACTTAGCCCCCTGATATCGCTTGTTTTAAATTCCTAACCGCCATGGCAGGGATTGAAAGCAAGCAACTTTCAACTGAACATTGCGCAAGCTTTGGAGGGCTTTCAAAGCTTGATGGAAAATGACTAAAACTATATAACAAAGCTAAGCGCCCTGTTCATACATTAGACAGACAGGACGCAAATTATCTAGCTATTGAAGTTGATAGTTACCAACTAGACTTAACAACACCGGGCAATAGTCCCTGGTGGGCCATATCCCTGAGGGCATTCCGGCATAGACCAAAGTCACGGTAGTAACCATGGGGACGCCCGGTCAACCAGCAGCGGTTGTGCAAACGTATGGGTGAACTATCCCGGGGCAGCTGTTGAATTTTGCGATGGATTTCCAGCTTCTGCGCTTGGGAGCCAGCAGCCTTAAACTCCTTCATAAGCGCCTCGCGCTTAGCTGCATATTTTGCAACCATTTTTTCGCGCTTATGCTGGCGCGCAATCATGCCTTTCTTAGCCATTGGGCTGGTGGTTTCCTATAGGGTCCGATATCGATCACAGTCTCTAATCTTAGAGGACATCATCGTTTTTGGCAAAAATGTTTTATGGCACGATGGGTTGGGAGGCTAAATCCATCGGTTAGAAGGCGGCCGCAGCATGAATCCGTCGATTAAATAATGCCCATTATCGTTATGGGACAGTGCATCCGACGGATATATGGGGGGGTAAGCTAGTGCAGCGTTAACGATAAAAATGGGGATGAGTCCTGATGCTTAGTCCTGCCAGACCACTAGGGCTTTTTTGAAGAGGATTTTGTGGTTTTCGCTGCGGTCTTTGCTTTGATTAGCTTGGGCCCAGACGGACACCATTCCAAGAGCTGGCAACGCTCACAGGCTGGGTTGCGGGCATCACATACGGCCCGGCCATGGTACACCAGACGAATGGACCAGTTCTCCCAATCTGCCTGAGGTAGCAGCTTCATGAGGTCTTGCTCAATTTTGACGGGAGCATCGTGCTTGGTGAGCCCCAGATGGTTAGTGATGCGTTTTACATGGGTGTCTACGGTCACACCGGCGTTGATCCCAAAGGCGTGGGCCAGCACTACGTTGGCGGTTTTACGAGCCACCCCCGGTAAGCTCGTTAAGCCATCCATGGATTGAGGAACTTCACCGCCAAAATCGAGAATAATTTTTTCGCAGGTAGCCCGAATATTTTTGGCTTTATTGCGATAGAAGCCGGTTGATTTAACGTATGACTCAATCTCGCCCACCTCAGCTTCGGCATAGTCCGTCACCGTGGGAAACCGCTCAAACAAAGCGGGGGTGACTATGTTGACCCGAGCATCGGTGCATTGGGCCGATAGCATGGTGGCGATTAACAGCTGTAGCGGATTTTCGTAGTCAAGGGAACAGGGAGCCTCAGGGTAAAGTTCCTTGAGGCATTCGAGGATCAGTAAAGCCCGGCGTTTTGGGGTTAGACGAGGGCGGCGCTTGGGGTGATGGGTCTGGACGGGGGGCACGGAAATTGGAGACTTGTGGAAGAACTGAATGGGGCTTTGGTGAGATTCTAGGCCTTTACCCCTACCCCGATGTCATGCAGGCATAGGGGTAAAGGCCATGGTTAGCCAAAGAAAACTATTGAAAAACGTTCTGGAAAATTTCTAGGCGCGAAATATCACGGGCAATGAGCATGCCACCTAACCCTAGAAACAACAACAGACCGGTTTGCATAACGCCTTCTTGGATGCGACGGGGAAGGGGTTTGCCAGCGAGGGCTTCGACCAGTAAAAAGGCTAACTGGCCACCGTCTAGGGCGGGCAGGGGCAGGATATTAATGATGGCCAGGTTTACACTGATCAAGGCAGTGAAGTGAAATAGCCTAATAAAATCGGTATCTACCATGGTCCGGCCTTGGTCAACGATGCCAACGGGGCTCGATACTTGGCTAGACACTTCTGAAAAGTTGGTTGCTAGATCCAGAAACCCTTGGGCAACAAGGACAAATACATTCTGAAAGGCCTCGGCTGCCAGCTTTAGGATCTCCACTGGATTTCTGGAGCGTTTGTAGTTTGCCTTTTCATTGGGATATAGCTGGACACCAATGACGGGTTTGCCCTCAGGGGAAATATCTGGAGTAACGGTGAAGTTAAGCTCCTTTTTGCCCCGTTGGATTAGGAAATCAACGGGCTGATTGGGGCTTTTTTGAATGACATCAATCAGGGTCTGAACGTTTTCTTTGCCCTGGTTGAGGGGTTGGCCGTTAACGGAAAAAATAATATCCCCAGCCTTAATGCCAGCCTTGGCGGCGGGTGAGGTAGTGGACACGACTTGGGGAATGATCACCCCAGGCTGGATTTCAAAGCCTTCGGGCACACCGACGCTAGTGAACTGAATCACAAAAACAAGGTATGCAAAGAGTAGATTTGCAATTACCCCGGCACTCATGACAATGGCACGGTCCATAACTGGACGGTTTTGCAGTAAGTCTGGGTCGTCGGAGGCAAAGCCGCTATTGGGGTCGTCGTCGAGGGGGAACCCCACAAACCCACCTAGGGGCAACGCCCGCAGGGCGTATTCCGTACGTGAACCTTGGTACTTCCAGAGGATAGGACCAAAGCCGATGGAAAAGCGGTTAACGTGGATGCTTTGCAGCCGAGCTGCCAAAAAGTGGCCTAACTCATGTACAAAAATTAGCAGCGCAATTACAGAGATCAGGGCCAGGGCAGACATAAATGGCAGTAAAAAAGAATAGGTGGGGAAAAGCGATGTGATTCGTTACTAAACACCATTCTACCGTTCTGGTTCAAGAGGTGTGGGGAATCGTCTAAAGGAACTCCCGACCCAGGTAGGTTTGGAGCACATCGGGTACTTTAACACTGCCGTTGGGTTGCTGATAGTTTTCGAGAATGGCGGCCATGGTACGCCCGATGGCAAGGCCCGAACCATTGAGGGTGTGGACAAACTGGGTTCCTTTTTGTCCGGGGACTTTGAAGCGAATATCGGCACGGCGGGCTTGGAAATCAACACAGTTGGAGCAACTGGAAATTTCGCGGTAGCGGTTGGCCGAGGGTAGCCACACTTCTAGGTCGTAGGTTTTTGTGGCTGAAAAACCCATGTCACCCGTGCATAGGGCGAGCACCCGATAGGGCAGCTTGAGCTGCTGCAGGATATCTTCGGCGTCTTTGGTGAGGGCTTCGAGTTGGTCAAATGAGGTGTCTGGGTGGACAAACTTGAACATTTCCACCTTGTTGAACTGGTGCAGACGAATGAGACCACGGGTGTCGCGACCGTAGCTGCCTGCTTCACGGCGGAAGCAGGGGGTGTATGCACAGTAGTTGATGGGTAGCTCATCCTCAGTGAGGATTTCGCCACGGTGCATGTTGGTGAGGGGCACCTCGGCGGTGGGGGTGAGCCACAGGTCGTCGTCGGCACATTTAAAGCTGTCTTCGGCAAACTTGGGCAGTTGGCCCGAACCAGTGAGGGAGGCGGAGTTGACCAGGATGGGGGGCAAAACTTCGGTATAGCTCGATTGGGTATGGCGATCGAGCATGAACTGGATCAGGGCTCGCTCGAGGGCGGCACCGGCACCGATGAGGGTAACAAAACGGCTCTGGGCAATTTTGACCGAGCGCTCAAAGTTCATGATGCCTAGCTTTTCTCCCAGTTCGTAGTGGGGGAGAAAACTATCGCCCTGGGGAATTAGGTCATCGCCCCAGCGACGGACTTCCACATTGTCGTCCTCGGTTTTGCCCTCGGGGGTGCTGTCGTTGGGCAGGTTGGGCAGGGTGAGTAGTATGTTGTGGATTTTGAGCTTGAGCTCTTTTTCTTTGGGCTCTAGCTCGGCGAGTTCTTTTTTGACTTGATTGCCTTTGTCTCGGAGGGCTTTGACTTCGTCGCCCTTGGGATCGGCACCGCCTTTGATCTTGATGCCGACGGTTTTGCCGATTTCGTTACTGTTGGCCTGGAGCTGCGATCGCACCCCCTCCAATTCCCTTTGTTCACTATCCAGCATCTGCAGCTCAGATAGGGACTGAGCATAGTCGCCGCTGCGCTTAGCTAAGGCCGCTGCCACTTGGTCAGGATTTTGTCGAATCAGCTTTAGATCAAGCACTGTGGTTCACCGAGTTTTCCCAGTAAATCAGGATATCATCCCCTCCCCCTAAATCCCTCTCCCCAGGAAGAGGGACTTTGAATCTGACGCTCCTGCTCCCTGGGGGAGAAGGGATTGGGGGATGAGAGTTATACAACCTGGGCGATTTCAGCGATTTCAGGAATAAATTCCCGTAGGCGGCGCTCGATCCCCATGCGCAGGGTCATGGCGGAGCTAGGGCAAGAACCGCAGGCACCTTGAAGACGTAGTTTAACCACGGGGCCATCGATTTCCACCAGCTCAACGTTGCCACCATCGGCCATCAGGTAGGGGCGGAGCTCGTCAAGTACTTTTTCTACGTTGTCGTTGGTTAGGGCTAGGGTTTCCATAGTGTTGGTTGGTTATTAGAAGATTGAAACAGCTACTTCAATACTAGCTTTTGAGTCGAAAAGCTTGGTCTTAAGTTATTCAATAGGTGGTATCAATTTTTGCCGTTACTGAAACGAACCGAGGGCAGCGCCAACGTTAAACATGGCAACCCGAACCATTGGCAGGAGACCTGATGAAGGGTAACGGTGACGATTCATCTCGTTTAACCCGATTAATGGCCCCATCCTCAATCCTAGTCTTGACAGCCCCCTACGAAGATAATCGCCAACAGCGGATTTGGCCAGACCAATCACCACTGATCAAGGTGCGACCGTCCGGGGCAAAGACGGCGGACCAGACACCGCTGTCATGGCCTTCTAGGATGTCCAGCAGTTTGCCGGTGGTCATGTTCCAGATGCGAATGGTGCGATCGCGACTGGCCGTCGCCAACAGTTTGCCATCGGCACTAAAGCTAACGCTATTCACCCCACCGCCGTGGGCATCCAGTTCCCCCATGAGGCGACCGTCCCGCAGCCGCCAGAAGGCCACCTTGTTATCAGCGCCACCACTGACTAGCAACTCACCATCGGGGCTAATGGCCAGGGACACAATGTCGTCCCTGTGGTGCTGCAATCTGTGTTGAATTTGGCCAGTGGCCGCATCGCAAATGTTGATTTCCTTGTCCTGGGTGCCGGTGACTAGGGTGCGACCATCGGGACTGAGCACAAGGGTACGAATCCAGTGTTG
>CALHGI010000697.1 GCA_938029995.1 uncultured cyanobacterium
GACAGCATTTAGATAACATCCAATTTAGCCGGACTAACTCCGAGGGAGACGCTGTGCGAACGACTCCGCTCAGTCCTCTGTTTTCGCTTTGAGGACTATGGATCTGATTAATTTCTTTGCCCTAAGCTAGCTGCCGTTGAATTAATTCGGCAAAAATGCCAGGTTGTTTAGCGAGCTGGTCAAAGTTACCCACCTGCACCACTCGCCCTGCTTTAATCACGTAAATACGATCGGCATTGCGAATGGTGCTGAGTCGGTGGGCAACAACAACACGGGTAACGTTCAGCCTATCTAGGCTTTCGCTGACAATGGCCTGGGTTTTGTTGTCTAAGGCACTGGTGGCCTCATCCAACAACAACATTTTTGGATTGAGAGCCAATGCCCTCGCAATAATTAACCGCTGTCGTTGTCCCCCAGACAGGTTGCCACCCCCTTCGCTGACCACCGTGTGCAACTGCATGGGGAAATTACGAACGTCCTCGGCAAACCCAGCCATTTCAGCCGCTCGCCATGCGTCATCTTGGGTGATCAGTGCCCCAGCGGAAATGTTCTCAAAAATAGAGCCAGCGCTCAGGTGGCCGTTCTGTAATACCACCCCCAGCTGTCGCCGGATCGCGGTTAGGTTTAACCCGCCCATATCGCGACCGTCATAGTAGACGGTGCCCGATTGGGGATGCTCAAACCCTAATAACAGTCGTAATACGGTCGATTTACCCGAACCGGATGGTCCCACCAGGGCAATAAATTCCCCTGGCTTAGCTTCCACGGTTACACTGTCTAAAATTAACGGTCCATCATCTCGATAACGGAAGGTCGCATGGTCAACCTTGAATGCCCCTGTGAGCTGGCCTGGGTCAGTCTTTTCCGTGGTGACTTCCGGTTGGGCTGCCAGGATGGGCTGCGATCGCATCCACAATGGAATCACATCCATCACATCGATCAGGGTCAAACTCAGATTGGTCACGCCGCCGATAAATATGGCGAAGGCTGCATTAAAGGCCAAAAAGCGTCCCGTGGATAGTTCAAACGGTCCCACCAGGGTACTGGCTAACCAAAACAGTGCAATTGTCGTCACCGTGGGGATGAGACTGTTAAACACATTCACCGAATCCTCCAGCCGCTGGGTACTCAGCTCAATTTCCAACAGCCGTCGATACTTATTTCCCCATTGGGCAAAGGCTCGGGACTCAGCCCCAGCAATCCGTAGCTTTGAAACACCATTGATCAGCTGCACCATGAGGCCATACAGTTCGCCCCGCAGTTCTAATATGGGGCGCTGCTTTTTGAGTAATAGCGCGCCGGAGGTGACCGTCACCACCATAATCAACAAAGCCACCACCAGGGCTAAGACCGCTAACTTAGCACTGTAGTAAAACAACAATCCTAGGTTGAGTAAGGCAAAGGTGCCAGACAAAATAGCATCCAAGGCGGACCCACTTAAGAGCCGCCGAATCGACGTAATGCTTGACACCCGCGACAGTAAATCTCCGGTGGCATAGTCCCGAAAAAATGAGGTGCGAAGTTTGAGTAAACGATCCCACACGGCGGCCTGGAGTGCTACATCAGACCCCGTTTCCAGGCGCATGGTGGTGATGGCCTGCACCAGCTGGAAACAGGCGCGACCAATGGCCACAGCCACCAGCGCCAACCCAATTTGTAAGAGCAGACCCGCACTTCCAAAGGGAATCGCATCGTCTACTAGGACCGCCGTCATCTGGGGCAGAACCATGCCCAGTAGGGTGACCAATATTCCGGCTAGGCCCATCATCGCCAAATCGCGCTGACGACCCTGAAACGCAAATTTCAGCAAATCCCACGCGGTCAAATGGCCCTCCGGTAAGGGCCGATAGAACATAAATGCCACCGGCTCTAAGGTTCTGGCTGCGGCCTCATTCACCGCCACGCGCTGTCCCGTTGCATCCAACATTTCATAATGGGTTTGGCGCACGGGCAATAATGCCACCGGCTGCCGTCCCTCTTGGGTGTAGGCCACCAATGGCCCCACATCCTGTCGCCACCAGCGCCCCCGCAGCAAGACTTGTCGCAACCGTAATTGAGACGCCCGAGCGATGGTTTCCAGGGGTTCCTTGACCTGCTGTGTTTGTTCGGATTCTGCTGGGGGTTGAATTTTTACCCCCAAAGCATGGCCGACGGCTCCTGCCATCCTCAACAGCGGTGTTTCCGCCAGTAAATAATCACCGGAACCGGGCTGTAAAACAGACACTAAACCCTGGAGCGTTGTTTGAGTGGCGTCCTGGTTTAATCGTTGTCGGGCCGTAAACTGTTGTTCTCCTCGCTGACGGTCGGACTGCCACTCTGCTTCGATGATTTCTAAGGCATATTGATGGAAAAGATTTAACCCCTGGAGGAATTCTCCATAGAGAACCTTAGAACACAGGTTCTCAGACGCTAAGATATCGACCTCTACCGGCTGTTCTCTGGTCTGTACCCAGGTTGTTCTGGCCACGGGAAACAGGGGGGCAGACGGTTTGAGAATAAAATTCTCTCCGTCTAACCAATATACAGGTCCAGTTTTAGGCTTGATCCACACCATGGTGGCTTTGGGACTATAGCCTTCGGTGGGGGGCAGACTTAAGGGACCAATATGATTGGAAAACTCTACAATCGATCTGCCGGGAAAGCCCTTAACTTGAGTTAAGGCTTCTACCCATCGTTCCACCTGGCGCAGCAAGGGCATTCCTACGTGGCCACAAATATTGCCACTGGCATCTTCTGGCTTGGCGATGGGCTCTATCTCACTGGCTTCAAAGGCAACGGCTATGAGGGCGAGATGCTGGGACTGCGCGTCCGTGCCCACCATCACATCGCCAATGTCGACCGTGCGCAGGTAGCGCCGCTCCCCCGCAGGCTCTCCCTCTTTCAAGCCCACGACAAAGATCCCTAAGCGACCGGACTTTACCCGCCACAGCCCAGACTCCATCAGGGGGAAGACACCATTACTATCAATGGAATGGATATTTGAGACGTGGGGAGAATCTGCTAGAACCAT
>CALHGI010000698.1 GCA_938029995.1 uncultured cyanobacterium
TGTTTTCATGGGTGTTGCCAGGAATTGGCGGACATCGTGCTTGGCATCGAAAACCTGTTAAGCCTCAGAACTGTTGTCCATAGGTGATGCATCTATCTTCGAAGTTTGATTGCAGTCAATGTGCGATCGCAACCTCTGCTACCCGCCAACGTCTACCTGGGCCAAACAAAAAAACAAGAGACATTAGGAAATCGCCCCTCGGCAGCTAAATTCAGTCTTTTACCTGGTTTTCTGTCCAGACAAATGTCTGTCAGGTTTACCCACCTGCAGCCCCCCTATGGCACCCGTGCCAGGCAATCTATCTCTTCCTGCCCCATGAATACACGCCCTTTACATCATTAATTAGCCCCCCTGCAAGGACATCAGATTAGCCCTACTTTTTTGTTGTTCCATAGCCAGTCAAACCTCTTCTTACAGACTGGAAATTCCCCATTCAACCTAATCACAGCCAACCAATTACAGCCAAAAACCCAAAATGAAAAACTTCCCCACAGATCTATCTAAATTTGATGCTATTACGTTCCACTTCGATGGCAACAACAACGACCTAGACGACCTGGCAGCCATACCCATGGCGGCCTCAATTGCCAAGGCAGCAGGCCTAGAAAACAAAATATCCTTCTTTTATGGAAACAACTTAAGTGAGCCCACGGACGTTAAACGGGTAAAACTGTTGAAAGAAAATGCCGCCTTTGCTGAAAAGCTGGGCATTGCCACCCATAGCTATCAAGATGGAATTCAAAAAACCACAAATGAGCTCGTCAAAATCCTGGATTCAGGCAAAAAGGTCTTAGCCATTGAAGGGGGCCCCATGGAGGCCATTTACCGAGCAATTGCCCAAACCAAACCCGCAAATCGCGGCAACCTCACCCTGATTTCCCACGGAGAATGGAATGAGGTCCGTGATGTTGGCACCCGGCCCGGCGGTGGTACCCCCAGAACCTGGGAGGATCTGCGCAAAGACTTTCCTGAAGTAGAACGCATTGAGATCAAAGACCAAAACAACGGTATTAACAATAATCGGGGCTTTAATAGCTATAAGTGGAGCTGGTTAGATAGCACCAACAATCCAGTACTCCAAGAAGCTCGGGACAAGATGCAAAATGCTGGGGTGAAATTTAACGATCCCTCGGATGCTGGCATGTTGTTCTATGCCATTACAGGACAAGAGGCGGCCAACCCTGATAACGCAAAGGCATTCTTTGACCAAAATCCCCCGACCTATGGCTCAGCGCCCGCGCCTGCGCCTACGCCCACGCCCGCGCCTACGCCCGCGCCTACGCCCATCCTAGAAGGGGATATTATTGCAGACCCCAATTTTGATCAATCTGTTTTCCTGGCCCAAAAAGGCCAACTGGTGATTGAAGCAGAATCGGCCAAAGCCGTCGGTGACTGGCAGGCAATTACGGTTGGAGGGGAAAAGTCCCTCATTTGGAACCCGGCCAACAGCAGCTATAACAAGGTGCCCAACGGCCAGACGTTAACCTATCAATTTGAAACTGACGAAGCTGGAGCCTATAGCATTGGCCTCCATTCAGGCCGGGTCAAATCTGCTATGAATGCGTCAGATCGCTACAAAAATGGCAAAGGTGGACAGGAGCGAAATGACACCGGCAACGATACCTATGTCTCCATTGTCAATGCAGAAACCGGTGCAGTGGTACAAAAGCCCGCCAAACTGTTCACGGTGCTGGGTAGCGCCGATAAAACCCTCCGCTGGGGTACCGAGTTTGATATTAATCATCAAAAGCCCCTAGCGAAGGTGAAGCTCGACAAGAATACACGCTACCGTTTAGAGATTTCAGGTCGTTCGGATGGCTATGTATTAGACCGTATCACCCTGAGTAATGATGGGGTCTTGAGGGATACCAATCGGCCCCAATCGCCCCTCAAAGGCCAAACACCGACACCCACTTTTCCCAAATCTGAGCCCGATCTTATCCCCGTTCCTACGCCCCTACCCCAGCCAGCCCCTACCCCACCAACCGAGCCCACAACGGGGACCCAAGACCCCCTACTCACCCTGGCCTTAGTGAATGCTGAAACCGATCAGGTGGTGCAGGGGTTTGAAAATCTGGCCGCCAACTCTACGGTTGACCTGGCTAATTTAGACGTCTCCCAGTACAGCCTGGCGGCCCTAGTCAATGCAGACCATCCAGATGCCAGCGCCGTAAAAAGCGTCACGTTTAACTCTGCCTTTGGCGAAAAGACGGAAAACTTTAAGCCCTATGCTTTGTTTGGGGATAAGAATGGCGACTTTAAGGGTAAGACCCTGGCAACGGGAGATTTCTCCATTAAAGCCACGGCCTATGCCAAGGAGAAGGGGCAGGGCCGTGTGGTCGAAAGCCTTAACCTAGACTATTCCGTCGTGGGGGCAAAGGGGGCCGCCATCCCTGAACCAACACCGAAGGCAACTCCGGTTGTTGCCCCCCAGCCCATAGCGACGCCTGAGCCCATACCGGCGCCCCAGCCCATAACGACGCCTGAGCCCGTACCGGCAACAACCGAGCCATTACTCACCCTGGCCCTGGTGAATGCTGAAACCGATCAGGTGGTGCAGGGGTTTGAAAATCTGGCCGCCAACTCTACGGTTGACCTGGCTAATTTAGACGTCTCCCAGTACAGCCTGGCGGCCCTAGTCAATGCAGA
>CALHGI010000699.1 GCA_938029995.1 uncultured cyanobacterium
AGAATTGCGATCGCACCCTGCCATCGCCAGCGTGTCCACAGCACATCGGCAAATCCTACGGCCTCAAACCACCACACCTCCGTCGTTAAGTGCACTAACGAGCCGGAAAAGGTGATCGTAAGGAATCCCCCGAAAATCAGCCATAACCACTTTGCACTCATACCCTAGCCTGTCCGATAACGCTTAAAAAGCTTAGCGCAAGCTAACGAACCCCAGAGTCTTATTTCAAGGAGTTACAAGAAACCCTTGTGGGGCAGGGCTTGCCCTAGGATAAAGCTTTAACTTTTGTAGCATTATCCAGAATTCCTTTGGCATGAGCCCCACCCCTGTACGTACCCTTAACGTCGATGCCCTTAACGTGCGCGTTTACCCCGACCCTGACCTGTTAGCCCTAGCCGCAGCCCAGCAAATTATTCAGCAATTGCAACACACCTTGGCCCAGCAGGCCACGGCCACCATGGTTTTTGCCACCGGCCGGTCACAGCTAGGCCTATTGAGCCATCTGCGCCACGCCACCCAGGTGGACTGGTCACGGGTCAGAGGGTTTCACCTAGATGAGTTCCTAGGTCTAAACCGCCAGCACCCGGCTAGTTTTGGGTATTACCTGCATCACCACATTGCCCAATGGGTGCCGTTTCAAGGCTTTCACTATCTTCAGGGGGATGCATTGGAACCAATTGCAGAATGCGATCGCTACACCGAGCTACTCACCCAGCAGCCCATCGACATCTGCCTACTGGGCGTCGGCGACAACGGACATCTCGCCTTTAACGACCCAGCCGTAGCCGACTTTAACGACCCCCGCTGGGTCAAACTCGTCCGACTAGACGCCACCAATCGCCAGCAGCAGCTCACTTCCCAACACTTTTCCCAATTGGGAGACGTTCCCACCCATGCCATCACCCTAACCCTCAAGGCTATCCTCAAGGCCCGCCATAATTTCTGTTGTGCATTTGGCCAGCACAAGGGAGAAATTCTCAACACCCTACTAAAAACATCACCCTCCAAGCACTGTCCTGCAACAGTTCTAAGATTGGAAGGTGATGTTAAAAATACTCTCTTTATAGATGAAGCAGCCAGTCAATCCCTAGAATAGGAAAAGATCAACAACAACAACAATAAAACAATGTCCGCCTTTAACCGGCCTTAGCCCCTAGGCTGGACACCATGGACTATTATTCCAGGCCCCAACGGGCACTGAGGTGATTTTTGTATTAGCTGGATTGGCCCGGCTTAGCCATACAACCGGTTCATCTAGGTCAAATACGGTTTCACCTTCGTCCGTAGCAATGGTCAACGTTTGTTGCTGTACCACCATTCCGTGAATAGGCAACCAGCCAGATTCCCCTTGCAGCAACAAGTCTCGGCTGTGATCTCGACGGACAAACAAACGCCTTAATACCCGCCAGTCCTGCCATAGCCGCTTAGCATCATCATAATTGAGATAATAATCCGGCAGGACCTCGAGGGGACAATAATTACGGGAGAGACTTTGGCTGGCCATGGCATACTGTCCCCATAACAATCGACAACGCTGGAATACAAAGTTCAAAGCAATATACAGTGCTTGCAATGGCCGACTCCGCAGCCCTAACCAAGCATCATCCACACCCTGGTACAATCCACCCCCATTACAGAAAACGGGGCTGCTAATTAACAATATTCGATTGAACCAATCTTTAAAACAGTGCAATTTGGAACTCCCAACAGGCTATTGACCTTGACATAGTTCAGCATTCTGTCAAAGCATCTATGGACAGGAAAAAACACAGGAAAAATTGTTAATTCCGTATATATACGGATTCCGATAGTCAGACATCCATAGGTAATGTCCGCTACTGGTATCATCTCTGGCACATGGCCAGGACGGCCTACTAAACCCTGAAACCATTAGAAATTATGGCTACTCAAATTCGCCTGCCCAAAGCCACCGATCTGGCCCCTCTCACGGAGCTTTACAATCACTACATTCTCAATACCACCATCACTTTTGACATTGAGCCCTATACCCTGGAACAGCGCAGGGATCGATGGTGGTGTCATTACAAACATCAAGGCCGCCACCGACTACTGGTGGCAGAACAGGATCAAGAGATCGTCGGCTATGCCACCAGTAGCCAATTGAGGGACAAAGCGGCCTACGATACATCGGTTGAAACCAGTATCTACCTGAGCCCCCAGGCCCAGGGGCAAGGTGTGGGAACCCAGCTATATCAGGCGTTATTTCAGTCCCTGGCCAATGAAGATGTCCATCGAGCCTATGCCGGAATCACCCTACCCAATGAGGCATCCATTGCGCTGCACCACAAATTTGGGTTTTATCGCGTTGGCCACTACCAAGAAGTAGGACGAAAGTTTGAACAATATTGGGATGTGGAATGGCTTGAAAAAAAGCTTTAGACAACAACAAAAAATAGGGCGAGCCCATTAATGGACTCGCCCTATGAATATCTAAAGAACATTCAGTTTTTTAAGCAAGGAAACTCAGACCTGAAATTAGGTTTCAGAAACCCTATCCTTACTTCAACTGCAGTTAAACACTCTGAGGAGCTCAGAAACTTAACCCAAATAATTCTGGACCCGCTTCAGCCATAGAAAGCACTACGCATAAAACACAGCCCAGACGACAAAGACTTCCCCGTACAGGCTAGATCGCCTGGGCCAGAAACATCTTCATGAAGAAAACGGCTGTAGCCATGCAATAGACGAAGCAAAGGGCATTAAAGAACCACAGCACACCGATCATGGAAACATTAAGCCATGCATTGGTATTAATTTGGGATGCAAAATTCATGAATGAGTGTCCTTATCATTAACCCCAATCTTAGGGGCCTCAAGATATCTAGCTGCAACTATCTCAAAAAGTTGAGGTTTGTTTAAATTTGTTCAAAATTAGTCGTCAATGAATACATTTTCCTAACCAAAAAATCCTAAAACCATATCCCCGTATACAGTAAAAAATCTAGGAAATGGGTCCGCCGCACCCACCACATTCAATCAGGCAAATTCAACGTCGTATTAGTCACGTTGATCAGGAAAATACTGAATCTTGGCAAACGTTAGGCTACACCGCCCACGGCATAGGCAAACGTCCCATGGCATCAGAACATTTGCCCCAAACCCTAAGGGTCGCTTCAGCAAAATCTAAGGTTTGGCCAGGTAAGGTATGACACCCTATTTATAGGGTCACCATATTCATATACCTTCTAGCCAAACGACTAAGTCTATGAAAATCACCTATCTTTCCACGTTGATTGCAGCTTCGATGATGAGTGTGACCGCCACAGTGGTCCCCGCCCAATTCATCAGCGCCCAGGCTAATCCCTGCGCGGCGGGCATTATTGACCTGGTCAATCCTTGCGCAGCGGCCGATCCTTGCGCAGCAGCCGATCCTTGCGCAGCAGCCGATCCTTGCGCAGCGGCCGATCCTTGCGCAGCAGCCGATCCCTGTGCGGCGGCCAATCCCTGCGCTGCAGCCAATCCCTGTGCGGCAGCCGATCCCTGTGCAGCGGCAGGGACGGTTGAAGCGGCAGAGACCGGCATTCCAGTTGTATTTTCCGATCCCCAAGCCAACGACAACCTTGCCATTCGAGGCTACGATCCGGTGGCCTATTTTACCGTCGGCTCACCGACGGAGGGCAGTAGTAACTATGAGTATGACTGGAACGGGGTGACTTGGCGTTTCTCCAGTGCGGTCCATCGGGCCATGTTTGCCAACAA
>CALHGI010000700.1 GCA_938029995.1 uncultured cyanobacterium
CACGCCGGATTAATGCATCTTGTACGGCATAAAATGGGTTGACCAGGTAGGTGATGGCCGCCACCATAATGGGCCAAGCTAAACTGGGCTCCTTATAGAAGAGGGCAATGGGAAATGCCATTAAACACTGCAGAAGAAAAATGCTTAGGCAAAGCACCCAGTTGACCCAATAGGCTGGATTTAACAAGCCATCCAGTTCTTCTTTACTGGCTTGAATCAGTTTAGGGGCAATCCCTCCTTTCTGGATGAAGACGTTCGCGAAATCAGTGATTGCATATATGATGGCGATCAGGCCATATTCTTCGGTTGATAGAGCACGAGACAATACAACAACAAGGGCTATACGTATAACTCGCCTGAAAATCTGGCTGGCTGTAAGCCAGCCAAGATTTTTAATCAGCTTGTCCGACAACAAGTGCTTAACTTTTTTGAGCATAATAGTTTAGACGGACCGTAGGAAAAATAATCTTTTCATCTATATGTGGCAATAAATAATGTCGGCGTTCCCCTCAAGTCGCAGACATAGGCCTACGTCACTCCGTAGAGCGACGACTGGATAAACTCGAACAGGTGTTAGAAGTTAAATATTCGGAAAAGGAAGTTTAACGGGCTGACTATTCGGGCCGCAAAGTCCAGTACTGAACCAGTGGATGTTTTGGGGACAACCACAACGTCACCCTCTTGAATCTGATAGGTATCGACCAGGTTACTAAGATCTACAACTTCTTGAATGGTTTCACCCGTGTCTTTGTTCATCCGAATGAAGGCCACTTCCTTAAGTTTGGCATCATCGGTCGGGCCCCCTGCGATCGCAACGGCACTAGACAAAGAGCTATTGGGTGGAACAGCCACTTCACCAGGTCGGGTTACTTCACCCACAACCCGAACCCGAACCGTATCCGGCGCTAAGCTAGATGTGGCCAGCAATCGATTATCAACTAGTTCTTCTCCTTCTGGCAAACGCGGAACAAATACTAGGTCCCCATCCCTAAGCAGCATTTCCTCAGGCACGGTGGCAGACCAAAGCGCATCCCAAAGATTGACTTTTGTTCTTACAGTATTGCCATTGGGCAATTCGCGAATGACGACGACATCGCGAATGTCTGCTGTTCGTCGGATGCCCCCTGCTTGCACTAACGCTTCACTAACATAAGGCGGAGAATAGGCCGACTCTTGGAAAACATCAGTTGTATCTTGCAGCTGAAGGGGACCTGGGCGGTAAACCTCCCCAGCCACATTAACCACAACGGGGCGTAGTGCATTTAAAGTAACGGAAACAGCAGGATCCACAAGAATTGAGTTTAAGACACGGGTCAGTTCTTGCGTCAGCTGATCGGTGGTTAGCCCCGCCGCCCTCACCTTACCAATAATAGGCAAGATAATCGTTCCATCAGGTAAGACGGACATCGGCCCCGTATATTCGGGGAAGCTATAGACACTCACTTCAATCCGATCCCCTGGTCCTAGCAAATAGGACGATGAGGCAAAGTCGCGGGAAACAGTATTGGCCCTAAACGCATCGTTGTTAATGGCACTGTTATCAATCGGCGGAGTAATGATAGTAGTGCTATCAGTCGTACCGTTATCAACCGGATTGTTATTAACAGAGGGCAACGCTGGGGCTTCTGGTGGCAGTGCCGGTAAAGACGATTGGGCAACTGCTGCCAGAGGCGTGCAGCAAATCAGTCCCAAAAGGACGGGCGCAGCAGCGCGTATCGGATTGTAGATAAGTTGAGCCATGTTCTGTTTAAAGGATTTTCTATATTACTCAGATTTACATTCTTGAGTCCAAGGGCTACGTGTGCTTACGCTCTAGCGCTAGAGATGAGTGTTAACACTAACTTGGTCGTTAGAGCCATTGCGATCATTGGACACATTCACGAATGATGCCGAACTATTGTTCATGACATAGTCCTGATTTTTAGAGAAGTAGTGATCGGGCTTACCCTTCACATCAATGCCGTTAGCAACTAGGCCAAGCACTTTCTGTTGAGACTGTGCCAACCGTATCTTTGTTGCACGGATGCTATCAGCTTCAGCTTGTCCAGGACGCATGACTAGCAAAACGCCATCAGTTTCCCGACCTATTGTAAGGGCGTCCGCTAAACCTAAAATCGGTGGAGTGTCAATAATGATATAGTCATAGGCTTTCTCGCAGGCCTTCAGGAGCGGTGCAATATGCTGAGACTCTAGAATCGCCAACGGATTAGAAGGAATAATGCCAGCCGGTAAAACATGTAAGTTGGGTTCTTGAAGAACAATAGCGTCCTTGAGCGCCACTTCCCCCGCCGCAAAATTACTCAACCCCTGAAGATTAGGCACTCCCCAAATGGCATGCTGAGCAGGTCGACGCATGTCAGCATCCACAACCAATACCAGGTGTCCTAAATGAGCCAGGGTTAACGCTAAGTTGGCCGCTACCTCGGACTTTCCTTCGCCAGCAACCGCGCTAGTTACGGTAACCGTTTTAATCGGCTTATCCACACCGGAGAACTTGAGATTCGCCTGAAGTGCTTGATAGGCTTGCCTAATTGGCGCAGATTCAGAATCGCCCCGCACCACCAGACTGGGAATATCCTCGTTCCTAGAATTGAACCGTTTCCAGGCAGGAATCACACCCAAAAGAGGATACTCATAGAGTTCTTGGCCTTCCCGTACTGTTTTCACAGAGCTGTCGGCCAAGTCAGCCAAGAATGCAGCTATCAAACCTAGCAGTAGACCAGCCGCGCTACCGACCACCAGGAAGACCTTGGGCGACGTACCAATGGTCTTCGTCGGCACTATGGCTGGAGAAACGATACGGGCGTTTCCGACGTTTTGGTTTTCGAGCACTTGAGCCTGCTGTAAGCTTTGCAGCAATAGTTCATAGGTCGATTGGGCAGCAGCAAGTTTTCGTTCTAATTCACGCTGTTGCTTTTCCAATACAGGGATTAACCTAGCCCTACCCTGTTGGCCTTCCTGGGCATTCACTAGCTGATCGATTTGTCTTTGCAAACCGGATTGCTCACCCTCAAGTCGCAGAAAGTTGGCAATCATATCTTGCTCTAGTTGGCCCGATTGGAGGTCATCCAGGGGCAGGTCCAACTGATTGGAGCCTAAGGTGATGTTAATTCGCTGTTGCAGAAGATCCTGCAAGGCCGCTTCCTGACTTCGAATGGCCACAACCTCGGGATGCTCTTCGCGATAACGGGTGCGAGCCAGTACTAAATCTGACTGAACAGTTTGTAACTGCAGTAATACATCTTGAATACCGGGAGACTCACTAATCAACCCTACGGAATAGGCCTGCTGGGGGTTGAGTTTCAATTTTTCCTGAATTTCAGAAGCTTGAGCTGAGCGATCAGCCAACTGAGACTGGAGCTGGATTAGCGTGCTATCTAAAGTAAAGAGCGCCGTAACCAGGTTGGTTGACTCCTCCTCCAGGTTAATGATTCGATTGACTTCCTTGAATCGTCGTAAGCCAGCTTCTGCATCACTCACCGCAGCTTCAGACTCGGGTAGCTCTGCATTGATAAACTCTTGGGCGGCAACCGCAGCTGCACGATTAGTTTGAATATCGTTTTGGATATAAATTTCTGTAATTGTATTAACAATATTAGCTACCAATTCTGGATCAGAATCGGTGTATGCCACCCTCAACACGTCCGTGCCAGGAACGCCTTTCACCACCAACTTACGCAGAAAGTCCACAGGATCGAGCTCTGCTCCGTCCTCGTCTTTCAGTTGGAGCGTTTCGATCACCTTCTGGGTAATCGGAGTTGAGCGGAATACCTCGATTTGAGTATCGAGGGGGTTGTCCAAATTGGTTAGTGCCTTCAGCTCGCGATCAGCACCTTGAAGACCCACCAGGGAAGAGGTTTGGTTGGATGCTTCGAACAGGAGTTTTGATTCGGCTTCATACTCAGGTTTCTGAGTAATACCAACCGCGACGGCAGCGGTTGCTGTTAGTCCGAAAACCGTCAACGCAATTAGCCAGCGACGCTTGATAACTAGCCAATACTTATATAAATCTATTTCAATCTCTTGAACAGAGTTATCTTTAGATGCCATTGAGCCTCACTGGGAAAAGAAACGAACTACGACGGAGAGGGTAACGGATTCAATATCAGAGGTTAAAACCTGAATATCAATCTATATAAAGTTTTCAACAAGCTACTTTATTGAAAGATGAGGGAACGTACTAGGTCTCGATGAAACAATTATTGCCAGTAGCACAATTGCCGGTGTCACGATTGCCAGTAAAACTACTTTGCAAAAGTGATACCAAAGACACGTAGGTGTTACATATCAGCCTCTTCTAACAGCGTTATATCTATTCTTTCAATCAAGGTCATGACTTACAGTGATCATCGGCCGTGGGCATGAGAACTTCATAGCACGGTTCAATTTTCTAAAAACCTGATAAAGAATAGGCACAAATTATAGTGAAACGAAGCTGGTGAATGTAACTGGTCAATACACCTAAACCTGAACCTAGTATTTCTATGGAGATTACTGAAAATCAGAACGTTCTGAAGTCAATAGCTCAGGTTAATTAGAAATTGGTCAGGTAATCCAACAAGTAGTTGATAGGTAATAACTAAACTAGCGTTAGTAATTACAATATCTATACGCATCAACAAAAGTCATTAATATCAAGCATCCTAAATGATAATTATACTAAGGTTGAAGTTGCCATAAAGTCCCTAATGTGGGGGTTGACAGAGTAATGGGGGCGAAAAAACACAGGTAAATTACCTATGCTACATAGGTAAAATAGTTAACTAATGATTAGCCTTTAGATTACTTAGATATCTATAGTTTGATGGGGGTTAAATGTACTTAAGTTTGAGCATGATTAGGTTAAACGGAGACTCTAGTAGATCATGAATCTAAAGAGGCCATCGAAGTTCCTTATCTAGATTTTTCCCATTTCTTTCATCACTTTTGCTTTAACTATACGTGTCTTAATTTTTTCAGAGAACCCTAATTATCTGGCTTGGTGCCTATGGTGCTTGGTATACATAGTTCAGGCCGTTGATGATTGCTGAACGCTATAAACTGCCATGGCTAAGGTGCTGCTGTGGTGCGGGGTAAAAGCCCTTAAGCGGCTGAGGCTATGGGGAGGGAGCCCGCCGAGGGGCATTAACGAGGGCGATAGGTGGCTTGGGCATTTTGGTATGGCGAACGGCTGAATGCATCGTTTTTACAACTAACGGCATGCAGGGAGCACCTATGGCCCATGTGCGCACGGTTTGGGCCTGGCTT
>CALHGI010000701.1 GCA_938029995.1 uncultured cyanobacterium
GCCTGCGATAAAACGTATGGCAGGCCAGCAGACTCCATTAAAGTGACGAGGGAATGCAGCTCTGGTTACGATAATTTCAGCAGCGTAGCCTCTTTCAGATGATTTATTTCTGGGATGCCTGGCCGAATCGCCAGAGCCGCATTACAAACAGTAAGAACCTCTTCGTAGCGCCCTAACCGATGCAAAACGACGCCCTTTCTATAAAGGGCATTGAAATCATTGGGTTGAATCGCCAGGACAGCATCATAGGCATCGATTGCTTCCCCATAACGCCCCAAGGCACACAGGGCTAAACCTTTCTGATAGAGGGCGTCTTGCAGGTCTGGCTTGAGCACAAGAGCCGCATTGTAAATGGCAATGGCCTGGTTGAAACGGCCTAGTCTAAATGCTGAATTTCCCTGACTAAGGAGTGCTTCGTAAGCACCTGGCTGCACTGCCAGGGCCGCATCATAGGCCGCGATGGCCGCTTTATAACGGCCCAACCCATGGAGCACAATGCCTTTTTTATAGAGTGCGTCGTAGGCCTCGGGTTGCACTGCCAGGGTGGCATCATAGGCTGCAACGGCTTCTTCATAGCGGCCCAACGCTTGCAACGACAGACTTTTGTTGTAAAGTTCGTCGTACAGATCGGGATTGATGGCTAGGGATGCGTCATAGACCGCGATGGCTGCTTCGTGTTGGCCTAACTTGGCCAGGGATAAGCCTTTGCGATAGAGCGCATCCTGTAGAGTTGGCTTGATGTGGAGGGCTGCGTCGTATGCATCAATCGCAGCGCCATGGCGATCGAGCTTGGCCAGGGACAATCCCTTGTTGTAGAGGGTGTTGTGTTTATCTGGCTTAATTTGGAGGGCTGCGTCGTAGGCACTAATCGCAGCTTCATCACACCCGAGCCTCGCCAGGGATAACCCTTTGTTATTCAGGGTTTGGTGTAGATCTGGTTGAATTTTAAGAGCTGCGTCATAGGCCGCAATCGCCTCTTCATAGCGGCCTAATTTAGCGAGGGATAGCCCTTTGTTGTTAAAGGGCTGCAGCTCCTGTTTGAGATTTAGGGCCGCATCATAGGCGACAATCGCCTCTTCGTAATGGCCTAGGGTAAACAGTGCCACGCCTTTGTTATAAAGCGTGTTGTGGAGATCTGGATTGATGGCCAGGGCCGCATCATAGGCCGCAATGGCCTCTTCGTAGCGGTTATGGAAAAATGACGCATCGCCCTCAAAGGACCATTGTTCAGCAGTCCACCCCTTTTTCACATCCACTACTAACTCATGTGCCCCAGATTGATATAGCTGTACCGCCTTTCCGTTGGCATCTAGGGCTTCGCCATAACGACCCAGTTTCTGTAGTACGACGCTACATTTCTCCCACACATTGGGGCGATCAGACTGGACAGCTAAAACTTGTTCAAACAGCGTTAGCGCGGCTTCATGGTCGTCAACGCTCATTTTCTGCAACCCTTGCTCAAATAGGTCACCCACATCTGCCTCAGCTACGGCACTATGGGCGGAACTACCGGTAGGCTGTGTCTCTTGCTCAACAGTCGTTAGAGAGGATGCTTCAGTGGGGTTGGACTGGGTATGGAAGAGGCGGTTGACCATTGTAAAGTGCGTGATGAGTTCAGCTATCCATAGCGGCGGCCATCGATAGCTTTTAGCGATCTCCAATGTTGTAAACGCTGGGCGCAAAACTACATTTTAATGGGTAATTGGAAGCGCCCCCGTGGATTGTTTAGGCCCCGTCGATCACGTCAACATGTTTCTGCTTTCAGGATGCTCGATGGGCCTTCACCAGAACAATGCTTGTTTCCCAAACCACGCTAGGGCCTAAATGCCTCCCATAGGCTTGACGAATCTTGGCTAAGTCTTCATTAGTTAAGGTTTGGGCTAGGTGTTTCATATAGCGAGAATCCTCCCCGAACCATCGCGATTGCAACTGCCGAGTGACCGCTAGCCCATTGGGCACGTTAATCAGTTCGATGTTAGCCACTAACCCTGTGCCTTCAAACCAGCTAGAAATGGCATCCAAATCCCAATATTGGTGCGGGTCACTGGTGTATAGGCTATCTTCCACTTGCTGTAATTGTTGGAAAAGCTTTGGGGGTAGGGCATTGGTTGGTAGCAGGCTGTAAAGCCGGAGGGTGCGGAAGGGAATGGTTTCTGCCAGCACGAGATGACCTTTGGGGGCCAAGTGTTTGGCCCATTGCTTAAGCAATGGGGGGCGCTTGGTCACGGCTTTGAGGGCATTGCGACCGACGATGCCATCGAACACAATGTCTGGGGCTTGGGTCTTTAAGGTTTTGGATAATGTTTTTAGGGGGGTGTGGAGTAAGGTGGGTCGGGCAAGTTCTGGTAATGTTTGGGCTTGTTCGGTCAGGGCGGCATAGGTGTCTGGGGTGTGGGCACAGGCGTAGACGCCACCTTCTGGCACCTGGCGTAGGGCTTCCCAGGTGAGGAGACCGGCGTTGAGGTCTAGCAAAACATGGTGCCGTTGGGGGGAGAGGGTGGTGTAGATGCGATCGCAAATTATCCGCAACGACTCCCCCGCATTGCCCAGGGTGCGCTGTAACCATTGCTCCTGGGCCTTATCCGTCGGTCCAAAGGTGAGCACCTCCGGCAAATCTGCCTCCATCACCGCCGCTAGCTGAGCCTCCCGCCGTCGGGTCACCCCTAGGCGAATACTGTCTTCGTACCCTTGGCTAGAGGGCTGGTAGAACACTTTGCCCTGGAGGCCACTGGGTAAATACTGTTGTTCAACCCAATGGTCGCGGTAGGCATGGGGATAGAGGTATCCCTGACCATGGCCAAATTCTTCCTTATCCCGATTGGGGTCCCGCAGCGGGTTGGGCACCTCCGCCTCCCGTTCCTTTTCGACGGTGGCCAGGGCATCAAAAAAGCCCAGAACGCTATTGGACTTGGGGCAGGTGGCCAGGTAAAGCGCCGCTTGGGCCAACGGATAGCGCCCTTCGGGCATGCCCACCCGGTCAAAGGCTTGGGCACAGCTATTGGCGACGACGATGGCATTGGGGTCGGCCAACCCCACATCTTCCCCGGCAAAAATCACCATGCGGCGAAATATAAATCGGGGGTCTTCCCCGGCATAGACCATGCGGGCCAGCCAATAGAGAACTGCGTCGGGGTCCGAACCCCGCAGGCTTTTAATAAAGGCACTGATGGTGTCGAAGTGGGCATCGCCCTCCTTGTCGTAGAGCACCGCCCGTTGCTGGATGGACTCTTCCGCAACCGCCAGGGAAATACTGTCATCGGGGGTGGTTTCCACCGCCAGTTCAAGGGCATTGAGCAGGGCACGGGCATCACCGTTGGCCACATTGACTAAATGGTCTAGGGCCTCATCGTCGATGTGGATATGACGATCGCCATAGCCCCGATGGACATCGGCCAAGGTTTGCTGAACGATCTGTCGTAAATCTTCTGGCCCCAGGGGTTTGAGCTGAAATACCCGCGATCGACTCACCAAGGCCTTATTCACTTCAAAATAGGGATTCTCAGTGGTGGCCCCAATCAGAATCACGGTGCCGTTTTCCACCCAGGGTAAAAGGGCATCTTGCTGGGATTTATTAAAGCGGTGGACTTCATCCACAAAGAGGATGGTGCGTTGGCCATGGTGTCCCCGGAGCTCCTGGGCAGTTGCGATCGCACCGCGAATATCCTTCACCCCCGCCAGCACCGCATTAATGGCAATAAAATGGGCCTTGGTCGTATTGGCAATCACCTGGGCCAGGGTGGTTTTTCCCGTCCCCGGCGGCCCGTAAAACAACAGCGACGACAGCTGATCCGCCTGAATCGCTCGCCGCAATAGCCGCCCCGGACCCACAATGGCATCCTGCCCCACATATTCATCCAAATGGCGAGGACGCATGCGTGCCGCCAACGGAGCCTCTGACTCCATCAGTTGTTGCCGATGCTGCTCAAATAAATCCATAGGGCAAACGTCTTGAGGTGTTAGGGCGTTGGCGCATCACATTGGCGCTAGTCAATTAACGCTTTCTAAGGATATGCATGGTCCTAACCGATGTGACCAATGTTATGGGAACAGCCTATTTGAACGCAAAAACGCCCCCATAGGTTGGGGGCGTTTCAGATGTTTTCAGATTGACCGTTGGTCCGCAGACCGCTAGTTAATCAAACTGTCATCTATGAGGACCAGATACCACCAGCGATTTCCTGGAGGGGAAGTAGGTGGGGAGTCTGGCAAAGTAGATAGGCAAAGAACGCACCACTGCAGCCGCCTACCAAGAAGCCACTGGCAAAGTTACTCCAACCTTCACGGCTAGCAAACGCCTCGGGAGGATTGGGAGTCGTCAATGTGCCCTCAGGACCATTGGGACTCGTTGCACTATAGATAGATAGGGCAACAGTCAGGATGAAGACAAAGCTAACAGCGGCAATCACGCCAGCTACAGCACTGTAGTCACTGGCACGCAATGGGCCAAGCACAGCAAAAGGACCATAGAACCAGTAGCCGTGAGCAACGCCCACTTCTAGGCCACGGCTAAATGGAGACAGACCTGCACGGTAAGCAGGCAAATTATTAATGTAAGTACGTGCAACCGCAGAGGAGTTAATCGGAGTCGCAACGTTACCCACTTCGGGGGCTCCAGTTGCGCTTGCAAAACTAGTTGCCATAAGAACGTCTTCCTATGAAATGGACAGTCGTAAGACGGGAAATTCGAATTTATAACGCAAGCCAAATCGCTGAGGCCTTAGGTTATCTCCGAAATTATCATTTCTAAAATGAGAATAGAAACGATACAGAGTCAACATTACACTCCAGCGCACCGGCTGCATCTGAGCCCAATAATCTCACAGAAGCTAACCAAACATGTTGAATGCAACAGCTTTGTTAAGCAGGAAAGAGTAGAACGTTAACTTACTTAACAAAGCTGTTGGCGGGGGAGACCTGGAGCCTGGGGAAAATCCCATGGGGAGGTCTGCTTAGGGTTGGTCGGGTGGAAAGCTGATTGTTTAAGAGATTTTAGCCAACCATTCGGGCTACTTCGCCCCGGTTCGATCATCTGCGCCGGGCTGACAGAACACCACAACCACTTCGGCCCCCTCATGGGCGTTGATGGGTGAACCAGGCACAATCAGGGTGTGTTCCCTTAGATTTCTCTGCCTGGAGTGCGGTATGTGGCTGAAAATACCCATTGATCTAGAAACTGACGCGGTTAACCTCCACCTATTGGAGGAGTTAGATCGTTGGATAAAGCTAGGGTTGTTGTCGGAAGAACAATCGCTCAGCCTGGGTCAAAAGCTCTGTAGCACACTGCCCATGGCGCCTGCTGCCATCAGCACCGGGGAGACGACCACCGAGACGGCGATCAACGCCGGGGCGACTGCAACCAAGACTCCCCCCATGGCAAAAAGATCGATGCCATCAGGGCCATCGATCTTGGCCAGTTTCAAACTGCGCTTAGTGCAGTCCTTCTTGGCTGAGATGAGTGTGTTGTGGCTCCTATTCTTGGGGGTGTTTTTGGTGGTGGTGTCGTCAGGGGTGCTGGCAGCGAGTCAATGGCAATCCTTTTCCACCGTGGGCCAGTACGCCATTTTGTTGGTCTATACCCTGGCGTTTGGCGGAGCCAGTCGCTGGGCCGCGGGTCAGGCCAAGCTACAGACAACGGCTCAAATGCTCAATGCGGCAACCTTGCTACTGATTCCCCTAAACCTGTGGATGATGGACACCCTGGGGGTAGTGCAGGCTTCTGCGGGGCTGGCAATCTTGGCCGGGGCGGGGTTGAGTGTCCTCACCCTGGTGTTGGCTCCACGCCGTCGCATTGGCCTCAATCTGCTGGGCCTAAGCTGGTTGCATTGGGGCTGGGGCTGGGCGCTCTGGCCCTTGATCGCCACATATTTAGGCACCGTGGGGAGTGCTGCAAATTTACTACGCTCTGTGCCTGGGAGTGCCGAGGACAATCGTGAACCGAGATCGGTGTCCTGGGGGCTTTTAGTTGCGATCGCACTCCTCATCCTCCTAGTGCGCGGTGTGTGGCTTGGCCAAATCCCCATTTATCAACTAGGTCTGACCTGCGGTATCTGTGGTTGGATGCTCTGCCGCCTCCCTCGGTCCTATCCCCTATGGCCCCAAGTGGGAGCCGGTTTGTTATGCATGGGTTGGCTAGTATCGGTTGACCAACAGCCGCTTCAGTCCTTGGGGGTCAGTGGTTTAGGGCTCTGGCTACTAGTGGACCGTTTACCTCGGCAAACCCAGATCCGTGGACAGTTAAAAAACCTGGCCGCTCTTTGGCTAGTGGGTTTCCAGACATTTGCCTTGGGCTGGTTAATAGCGCCCCTGGGGTTACGGCAGGGGCTATTGACCACCGTTACCCCCCTTGGCATCGGGCCTGTCAATGCCCTAGGGTTTGCCAGCGTTTGGCTTTACAGCTACATCGGTTTGATGATGATCGGGGCCAGACGGTTCCGCCATCAGGGACAACAGGCCTGGGCCCACCTGACGGAACAATTGGCCCTAGGCCTGGGCACTGTGTTGCTGTTTTGCGTCCTACCCCAGGCTGGTTCCTGGTTATTCACCCTAAATTTGGTCGGCCTCACCCTCACCCTGGGGGCCATTGCCCGCCTTCGTCGCGCTAACCTCAAACTGGTGTACGGCGTCCACGGTGCGGCGGTTGTCACCCTACTCAGTGGACTCTCTGTTATCGGTGGGCGATTTGGCTGGACCTCGCCACAGTGGGCCATGGTTTTCCTCGGTTTGGCCCTAGTGGAATGGCTCACCTGCGTGGCCAGGGACCGCTATCCCCAGTGGCGGCGCTCAGCCTGGTATATCGGCATCGGCTTGAGCGGGGTGGCCTATTGTTTACTGCTAGATTTCTGGGGCAGCTGGTTCAACCTACTGTGGCTAGGGGTGCCCGTGGTCCTCACCGGGTTAGTATATCGCCGCCAGTTTCCCACCGACCGGCCCCAAATCGCCACAATACTAACGGTCGTAGCGTTGGCTGGGCAATTTTTACTGCTGGATTCCTGGCCCATAGCAACGGTGGCCTTAGGGGTGGGGAGCCTGGTGCTGTTAGGCCATAGCGCGCGTTGGCCCACAAAAAAGATTTTACCTGCGCTGACCGTGGGATTTGCGTTGGGCACTGGCCATGCCGCAGCGGTTTGGTTACGGTTCATGGCGTTGCCCTGGCCTGACAATGGGGCCCAGTTTTTGCTGTTGATGGCAATATTTGCCGCCGCCCTAAGTCTGGTGGCCAGGCTGCTTAGCCAGTCGCCCCGCCCCCTAGGGCAAAGCTATGGTGTCGCCAGCCATGGTTGGAGTCAGGCCATGGCCTTAGGTGTGGGCTTGGTGCTCACCCTGGCCATGGGCCTCATCTATGCCCTGGGCCCAGCCCAGGGCCCAGACGGCATGCGCCCCATCCCCTCTGACGCGGAAATCCTTTTACGCTACGGAGCGGCGGCCATGGCCTTAGGGCTAGCAAGATTTGGGGGGCAACGACGATTGGGCAATGGGGACTATTGGGCCATGGCCCATGGGGTGGGGTTGCTGGTGGGCATGCTCCTGTCCTTGGCCAGCCAGGAGGCCAACCCCCAACCATGGGGCGCGGCCCTGGTAGCCCTGGGGGTG
>CALHGI010000702.1 GCA_938029995.1 uncultured cyanobacterium
TTTATCTAAAAGGTGTCAAGGCGTCGTCAGAAGAACTGGCCAAGCTTGAACCCCAATGGCAACGCTCTGACCAATTGCCTAAGTGGGATGTCACTGTTGTTCCTATTTGACTGGTGTATTATTTGTTTGCTAATCCCTTATTGGTTTGGTTGGGCAATTATGGACATCTGTCCTATGGCAAACAGCAAGAATTTATCAAGGAATTAGGAGACATTGAGATTGGCGTGGGCACATTGCAATCTACCAATAGTCGGGTTGCCGATGCGGTGATTTGCCCGGTAGACCGTCTTTGGCAGTGGGCCAGAGGTCAAGCCCATGTGCAAGTAGACGAAACACCCTGGTGTGTGAAAGGGATAAAAGAGTGGCTGTCTTCATCGCCCAAAATATCGGCATAGGACTCCAGCGCATTGCAGAAAAAGCTATAGCCTGACTCCAATTCCATGTGAAACAAGCGTTCTGCTAATGCATTGGGATCAGGTTGGTTTGGGATAGCTTGGTGTAGGCAGGCCAGGATTAGATCGTCGGATGAAGGTATCCATGACCTGGGGCAAGAAACGATGGAAGCAGAGAGCCAGGTGACTTTGCCAGCCAACGGTAATTTCTGAATTGCAGGTTTTTAGACCGCTCATTAGCCCTTGAGCGACCTGTTCAGTGCTCAGGGGTAGCACCCAGCGGTATACGTCAAACTCCCGTACCATGTCGGTATCTGTCAGTGATGGTAGCAACGTAACGACGCGAACGTTGTGGGGGGCTAGTTCGTGGCGTAGGGCTTGGGTAAAGCCCACGATGGCAAATTTGGTGGCTGAATAGGTGGCCATGGTAGGAGCCGCGATTTTACCCATGAGGCTAGAGACGTTAACAATGGTACCTTGACGGCGAGCCGCCATACGACGTCCCACCAGCCAGGTCACAAGGTACAATCCCATCAAATTGGTGGATAGTTCAGCATGAACCTGACCCAAGGGGGTTTTGAGAAAATTGGACTGATAGGCAATACCGGCACAGTTGACTAACAGGTCAAACGGGCCATAATCTTTCCATGCCTGGGCAACAATAATATTGACGGTAGTTGGCTCGGTGAGGTCAACGGAAAAGGGAATCGCCTGAGCCCCATACTGGCGGATTTCTGTGGCTACTTCCTGCAGTTTTCGACGATTACGGGCGATAAGCAAGATATGGCTGGCCCCCTGTTTGGCAAGTTCAATTGCGATCGCACGGCCAATGCCACGCGAGGCTCCGGTGACCAAAGCTGTCTTTCCTTGCATATTCTTCATATTGAAAATCTCCAAAGACACCTGAGGCCGGGCCTTAGCAACAAGGCAGAGCAACCCCAGGACTGTACTAATGTCAAAGTATTATTAGGGCGGGAATGTCAAGGTAGTCGTTTAGGTTTGTAGAGCACACACATACTCACTTGACCAGTCTCAATCGCCTGGATGAAAAAGGTTATAGCCGTTTACCCAAAAAAAACTGTTGACTGCATTCTCAATAAATGGAGCGCTGTAAGCGCCTATTTTCATTCTGAGCACTACTCAACTGTTTGCAAACAGAGTATTAGAAGGTAGTAGAAGCTCAAAGCTTTATAGAGTGGATGATTTGGAGTTTTAACTTAGTATGCGTTGGCCCTGCTTAGGTATGCTGTAATCTTCTAGATATAAAGCGTTGCTGATCCTTGGCATGAAGTATTTTCGGGCTATTGATAAGCTGCGGTAACAACAGTCACCATCATTCTCCAAATCAGCGATGGAACAGGTGAATTGTGAATTAGGCATGATGCATGGGTGATTATCGCAAACTGCATCACAAACAATTCATGGACAACAGCCTAGCAACTAGAAACCTTGCTGGCCACATTTCTTTAACAAGATCATGATATTTCAGAAAATATTTTCAGGATATTTTGATTGAATGTCTTGTTGCAAAAGGGCTTCTGATATTTTATTTTGATTAAAAAAAATGAGAAAATCGTACTGAGTAGCGACATCCTTTTTCTCATAAATGGAGTGTTTTCGGAGGCAATAGACTGTCTTGATCCCCGTACAGCTTTCTGCTGGCATATGTTCTGCCTATTATTAAAACCCTCATATATCTAAAATCTACAAATGAATGAAGGATGCAACCCCTCGTGTTAAAAAATGATGGTGAGTGGGAATAGGGTTCGGGTGATTGTATCAATTTACTACTGGCGTAAAGCATCGACATAACCTCGCAGAACTGGAGCCAGCATTGTCTTCACTCAGTCAACGCGAACAGCGAGCTATGCTCAAAGAAAAGATCGGCTTGCCTCCGTTTTAAGTCCCATGAATAGGACTTACGCAGCCGTGATCTGAATATCAGGGTTTCTGAGTTGTTGAACTAGATAATTATCGAGCAATCCACGCTTGAGCTAATAAAGTGTCCAGCCTGTTTGGTTCGCCAATTGATTGAGTCTGACCCCGATCAATAGAGCACAACCAATACGATTTCGTTGCATTCTAGCCAGCAGAGCAAATCAGCAACAAGCTGAAATGTGCCTCAGAGATACTCTTCCGAACCTTTGAAATGCCTGCCTCTAGGGCGATTTCTTTATTGCTGTCTTGGGTGAGTCAGACTGTCGCCAAAGTTTTTTTCTTACTCTCAGAGGTTACTCCCGAGCCCGGAGCTTCGGCTACGCGATAGAAGTCAAAATTACTGGGTATACCAATCACCTATCCCATAGTTGAGAGTTCATACCATTGACTCGTATCACAGTGTTTGGCAAATTTTGTGAGAGACAATCCACACTTAACGACGTTGTTAGGCCGATCCTGAAGCCATTTTCCTCTGATCTGCGAATCCATAATAAACATAGCAGTTTGGTTGGTAACAAGTTAGCAACCTATCCATAGGGTTACCCTAATTCATACAAGCCAAACTCTTGATACCAAAGAGCCATAACGTTCTACCTAAGCGTCTCTGATTTTCTTTAGAATAGCGGCTATGCTAATGGGTACCTGAAATATGCGAAAGCAATTAGAAAGAATGAATAAGGTAATGAACCAGTAAGCGGATAGAGTATTTCAACATTTCTAGAAATTTAGAATAACTTTGACCCGATAGATAACCGTGGTGTGATGCACCACGGT
>CALHGI010000703.1 GCA_938029995.1 uncultured cyanobacterium
GATTGCGCTTGAGCAGGGCAGCCACCCCAAAGGGATGATTTAACTCCGCAACAGAAATCGTGATGGGATTAGGGGTCATCACATCAGCAACCGTAAAAGTATTGAGATCTGTCCCCTGGGCGATATTCTTAACAACATCTCGCTCCGTAAAAATACCGAGCAATTGTCGTCCCAACAGCACCAGACAGTAGCTAGTTGCACAGTTTTTTTTAGTAGCACTCCCGCCTGGTTGACTAGCTTTCCCTTGGGACATCCAAACTAAAACTTGGTTGAGGGGATCGTCTGGTTTTACGATCAAAGGAGCTCGGTCAAATTCTACTCGATGAGCAAACCTGTTAGCCGATTCAACAGAAGACTCACTATCCATAGAATCCATATATGACAGACATCTAAACCTGATTCAGCCCCTAGAAACCAACCCAAAAACCATAGGTTTACTTTATTTTAAAAACAAGCCCACAGTCGACTTTAGGATTGGGAAATAGGAGAGACCAAATCCTCCGAAATATTATCTTTCGCTAATTCAAATAGGGTCAAAAACACATTACCTAGAGAGCCATGACTGAATCTCAGGTAGTATCGCTGACATGATGACATGGGCCTCACAGTCACTTACGACACGACATTAACTGACCCATTTCTAAATTCTATCTGTAACTTATGGCCTTAAGAGTACACCATATGCATAAGGAGAGGGGATTAAAACTTACCAGCCACCGAGAACCTAATCGAATGGAATCATTCTCCCTGCAAGACATTGAGAGATATTTCTGTTACAAAAACGTGATTGTAATATTCGACTAAAGTACAGTCCATAGCTATACGCTTTGAACAGGAAATAAACAGGCATTTATCACCGCACATTCAACAATTCAGCAATCCCCTTGGCTAGGCTATACCTCACTCATGAGCTGTAACAAGGCGTCGGTGGATAATTTACCACTGATATCTGCCCCTTCTAACAAGCTATCGGCCAAATCTCGTTTTTTGTGATGGAGCTCAACGATTTTCTCTTCAATAGTACTTTTGGTTACCAAACGATAAATGGTGACCGGACGGGTTTGCCCAATACGATGGGCTCGATCAGAGGCCTGGTCTTCCACCGCTGGATTCCACCAGGGGTCCATGTGGATGACATAGTCAGCGGCAGTCAGATTCAGGCCGGTCCCCCCGGCTTTAAGACTGATGAGAAAGACGTTGCCATTCCCCGACTGAAACGCATCAACCCGCTGCTTTCGCTGCTTGGCTGGGGTGCTGCCATCGAGATATTGATAGGTGATATTTTGCTCATCCAAGTAGTTGCGAAGGATGGTCAGGTGATCGACAAACTGGCTAAAGACGAGGGCTTTGTGGCGGTTATTGAGGAGTTCTTGTAGCACCTCCCCAAACAGCTGGAGCTTAGCACTGGTGGGGGCAACACCGGGGACCACTAGCTTGGGATTACAGCACATGCGGCGAAGTCGGGTGATCTCGGCCAGTACTTGCAGATGCTTGGTGCCGGCCTTAGCGTCGGTGGTGGTGAGTTTTGCGATCGCATCCCGCCTCAGGGCCTCATACAGAGCCTTCTCCTCACCACTGAGCTCCACATGGAGAGTAATCTCGGTGCGCGAGGGCAGCTCATCCAATACCTGGGATTTAGTCCGCCGCAGCATAAAGGGTTGAATTAGTTTCTTCAGCCGCAGGCGCGCCTGCTTATCTTGGTGACGCTCAATGGGGGTGGCAAACCGCTCATTAAACTTATCCAAGGAGCCCAGCAAACCCGGGTTAATAAACCTGAACAAATTCCATAGCTCCCCCAAATGATTCTCAATCGGCGTTCCCGTCGTCAGCACCTTAAACCCACCCTTTAACTTCATCGCCGCCTGGGAACGCTTAGTCGCACTATTTTTAATCGCCTGGGCCTCATCCAGTACGATAGTTTGCCACTCAACCTCCGCCAACAGCTCTGCCACCTCAGGCTGTTGCAAAAGGCCATAGCTACACACCAACAGATCAAACCCACTGAGCTGATCAACCACGGCCTGACGATCGCCACTGCCAAACTGCATCACATTCAGCGTTGGGGCAAACCGCTGTGCTTCACTCACCCAATTCGCCCCAACGCTGGTGGGGGCAATCACCAAGGTCGGACCATCGGGGGCCCGTAGCAAAATCACAGCCAGGGCCTGGAGGGTTTTACCCAAACCCATGTCATCCGCCAAACAAGCCCCCATCCCCCAGTGGGCCAGCTGGGCCAGCCATTGGAAACCCTCTTCTTGGTAGTCCCGTAGCTCTGCCTGCAAGGTGGAAGGAACGTCTGGCAGAACAGTTTTAGACTCTTTGAGTCTTTTCACATGGGATTTCCACTTAGCATCGGCTTGCAACTGCCCCACTTCATCCAAGGTTTCCTCTAGGGCAAAGGCGGCCAGTGGGTGGAACCGTGCCCCTTTGCCATGGCGTTCCGAATAGGTCCGAAACTCATCTAGTCGCTTACGGAATGCTTGGGTCAACGCTAAAAATTGGCCGTCACCAATGGGGACAAATCGACTAGTTGTTTGATCTAACAGGGACAGCAGCGCCTGCATATCCATAACACTGCCGTCGTCCAACTCCAGCTCACCACTAACGGAAAACCAATCTTGTTCCTGCTTGATCTGCAAACGCCAGCCGTCGATACCTGCCTTGTTGCGAATCTTGAGTTTTTCCCCCTCAGGCCACTCTAAAACAATATCTTCCTCCACTGCTTCCAGTTGCAACAACAACTCTAAACAGGTTTCAGGCTGATCTAAAATCCACTCTCCCCCTTCGGAGTCAGCCAGTTCTAGGGCAGGACAAGCCTGCTGGACATCTTCAGCCAGGCGCTTTTCCATGGACAAGTCACGAGTCGCCTGGGACCGTTTGCCATCAATCTCGGCAATCACCGTTTTGCGCCCAGTTCCGGGAGCATAGTAGGCACCAGACTGGGGAAAGGGCCGGGTCAGCATGGACAATTTGAGACCATCCCCCGCAGGCATCAGATGGATATGGGGTTTGGCATCGGCTTCGATGGTTTCCATGTCGGCCATCTCTCCACTAATGTCGGAGTGAACGGTGACTAAGCTAGATACGGACTGAATCGCGGCTAGCACCTGTTCTTGACCCGCAGCAGGCACCGTAAGCTGATTGCGCTTCCCTAAAATCTCGGCGATGCGATGATGTTCCGTGGTCACATCCAAGACTTTCAACCGGGTCGGGGTTTCCTTCAGCAGGGTAATGCCGTCGCCGGGGCTAATGGCAGGCTCCATAAACAGGTTGAGGGAACCATCTCCTTTTTGTTCAATCACCAGTTCTGGTGTGGCCGCAACAATCTCCACTCGCACCGTGGGAGACTCTTCCCAAAACACCAAAGGATGGCCTACCAGGGCTTTAATGGCATCCCGATTGAGGGTGTACTGGGAGCCAGAGTAGTAGTCATACTTAATTTGGTTACAGACTTGGAGATCTTGGTTGGTGAGATAGTCAAAATCCGCAACATTTTTAGCGAGTCGATTTAAGGCAACCACCCGACCTTTAGTCCAAGTCCCCTTGGCACTTAGCTTTTGCTCCTTAGGCTGCAGCATCCAGTGCTTGGTGTATAGGGTTAAAAACCAGGCCAGCCGGCGCTCACTTTTGGGGGTATTACGGGTCCCGGAGCCTGCAACGTTAGTCAAGGCTTTCAAACTCAGCTCCCACGTGCTCTGGGGCTGTAGGGTATCCACAATGGAAACACTGGCACGTTGGGCGCACCACTGGTCATAGTCACTGCCAGGGGCTATGCGGCTTAAGATTTCTGCCGATTCTAGGGCCAACCAACCCAGGCCTGCTGACTGGGCTTGCTCTGCAAAAATCGCTAATGGTGGGGGCAGGGCTGCTTTTGCTTCGTCTTCATCCAGCCAATAGAGGCACAGCATGCTAAAGAACATGCCAAAACTGTCGTCGTCATCGGTGCTGTAAATCTCAATGAGCTCTAGCAGTCTCTGGCGGGCGGCTAGTTGGCCTTGGTGCAGTAATGTGAGTTCGTGGAGCAGTTGGTAGGCATTGCTTAAATAGCCGGTTCCCTGCATCAGGGGGGTGCTAATGGCAATGGCCTGCTTGAGGTGTTTGGGCTGCCCTGACTTGAGTAATGCCAGCATATAAAACAGCCCCGCAATGCCCCCAATAACAGCTTTTTTGTTTAACTGCTTACGGGCTAGCTTGAGGGCCGTGGCATAGTAATCCAAGGAGAGATTGATTTCCCCCAGCATTAGGGCCAGGGCTCCCCGCAAGGCCGTTCCGTAAACCTGGGATGGTTCATCCACCAACCGATCTAGGACCGCTTCGGCTTCGGCTAGGCGATTGCGTAGGAGATATTGCTCTACCAGCAAAACATTGAGTTCACCAGAGCTTTTGGCATGGGCCTCTAACTGCGCCAACAAATTATCAGCAGGCTCCAGGAAAGAGGTTGATTCAATTAAAAGTAACCGCAGTACCGTGCCGTAATATTCAGAGGGGAGAGTGCGTAGCCAATCCGCATCCAAGGGATTGTTGACCACATCCAATAGAAAGTCTTCTAGGTCAACGGGTGTAGCGTAGTAGTTGTAGTTACTATAGTCGAGGAATAGCTGGGGTAATATGCCGTACTCCTGCTGATAAAGGGCGAGGCGAGCTTCGCGATATAGTTCATCCTTAGAACGGCAGATGTGGCGGGCTCGATTCGCTCGTCCGGTTTGGCTCCGGCGGGGATGGAATGTGTGTATCACCGCTTGCAGCATGGCTTCAAAGCTGTCTAGGGTGGCCGCATGGCGAGTCACCATTTCCACAATTAGGGGATGGCACTGGGGCAAATGCCCACCACCGTAGATCAAGAGCTGATCCTCGAGCAGCTGATGAACCTGGGGTTTCACATTGGCTGGGGTGATTTTTTTCCCTGTCTTCGTGGTGATGCCCAGGGCGTTGAGGACCGTAACGAGGTTGGTAATAGTGGTGGGACCATAGAATATGGACAGCAGTTGGACAATGGCGGTGCCCAGGGAAGCTTGCTGCTGATAGGTCTTAAAAAGTTGCGATCGCAACTCGCCAAAATCGATCTCATCATCCGTCCAGCTATCCATCTGCCTCAACCGTAAAGCGCATCGCCTAAACAGTTAATTATATAGGTTTTAGCGGGTTAAAAAATAGTCTGTAGAATGGCTTAATAGATAAGGCCTGGGGCCCTGGAAAACGCTGGAGCGAGGACCTAGGCAGCCATGGAGCGATGGCGTTGGGTTTGGCCCGCCGCCGCACAAGGGGCCAAGGGGGACGATGTCCGCAGACGGTTGAGCAAAGTCGTCGATTTATATTCCAGATCTCGACAGCTCAAGGGTTGCACCAGCTTATCCAGGGGATTAAAATCGACCACCACCGGCCCGGCCCGGAGGCCGACGGGTTCCCCATGGTTCCCCTTTAGCAGTCGCCGCCGCAGGTGGGACTGTTCTTGCATGAGCCGCTGGCAGGTATCGGCAGCGATGCGATCGCGGGCAAACTGGATTAACCCCGTCAACTGGAACAAGGGGCTGTGCTCAATCAGCTGATGGGTCTGCTCAACGGTGGGATGCGCTGGGAGACATTTATCCACCAGCCACCGCAACGGCCCAGCCACATCCGTCATCACAGGGGCCAGCAATAGCGAGGCCTGATGCATAATCGACGGCTGACGGTAGTCCACCGGCGTCCCCGTCAGCCGTTGAATCCGGCACTCAATGGGCCGTAACCCCTGCCCCAGGGCAGCTAGGTCCTGGCGAATCCGTTGGCATTCCAGGGCTCCTACTACCGCGCCGAGGGACTGACAACAGTCTGCCATCAGCTCCATGGGCGCACTCAATACCTCCAACAAAGCCACATATCGACAGCCGAGGCCATGGCCCACCCAAGCATAGTGGGCGGCATCTACATAAAGTGTCGGATCATAGCCCTGGGCCAGGGCCGCCTCCACCATGGCCAACCGCACCCGATAATGCTCCTCCAAAAGCTCCAAGGCCACTGACCAATGGCGGCGGGCAAACCGAAAGGGCATGGCCACAATGGTGTAACCAGCCTCAAAGAGACTTTTTAGGAAATGGCCATAGGCAACCGTTGGCAATACCCCCCATAGACCACTGCCGATAAATTGAATCACCCCTTTGGGCTGGGGGTGAAGGGCAACCCAGCTATGGGAACAGGGTAAAAACTTACAGGAAGCGGGGTTAGGGGCAAATAAAACCATGGTGAAATACCAGATAAACAGACTCCTAGAGCCGCTATGGGGCGTCCAAATAGACGGTCGCGTTGGCGTTACTCATCCTTAAAACGTGATGCAGAAACGTCCTGATCATGTCCAGAGATTATGGACCAATCCCCACAATCAGTAACGGCCATGCTTTTGATCCTTACCCCAAGATCATTCATAATTCCGGACAGTGGACCCGCCTGCCCCAAAGTACCCAAATGGGTACTATCCAAACCGGCTATTTTTCGGCCACAGTGATAACAGCTTGTACTACCGAAGGTAAAACAACCTTCGTCCGGGTACACCAGGGTGTAGGGGAGCGTTCAGTCTCCCCCAATAATTCTCGTACCGCGAGAGTCTGTGTCTTCCACAGTGGGAATAATTAAGTCTCTAAGCAAGGAGTGGCTAATGATTAGCGACTCCTCTTTTTTGCCGTTGCTGATTTAGAGGATGAATCGATCTGTAAACCTGGCTAATAGCCGGATTGAGACTCGTAAAATCATCCCGAGGATCAGCAACGCCTCTTTTTTCCACTCACCCCGTTGTTCACTCCACGGCCTATGGGTAACTCTCTACAACGAACGACACGCTATGGGAAACGACCCTAAATCAAGCCCGTCTGTTCCGAAAGCCCCAACATAATGTTCATATTCTGGACGGCAGCGCCTGAGGCCCCTTTACCCAAGTTATCTAGCCGCGCGGCCACCAGAGCTTCGTGGGTGTCGTCATTGGCAAAAACAAATAGCTGAACTTGATTGGTTCCATTAGCAGCTTTGGTATCTAGGAATTTGCGATCGCGCAGGGCCTCCCCATCCCCCAAAGCATTAACCTGCACAAAGGGCTCCCCAGCATAGTAGTCGGCCAGCACATCCCATAGCTGCTGCCCCGTGGGCGGCTTGTCCAAGGTCCACAGGGGCAAAGGAATCTGTACCAGCATGCCCTGCTCAAAAGCCCCCACCGCCGGTAAAAATAACGGCGCATGGGCCAGCCCCGAATAGCGGTGCATCTCCTCCACATGCTTGTGGCCAAAGGTAAGACCGTACACCCCATAGGGATAGGGCGGTTCCTCGGCCCCACCATACTCACCATAAACCTCCATCAGCTTGCGGCCCCCGCCGGAATAGCCAGAAATGGCATTAATCGTCACCGGAAAGCTAGCCGGAATCACCCCGGACGCCACCAAGGGCTTCATCGCCGCCAAAAATCCGGTGGGATAACAGCCCGGATTACTCACCCGGCTAGCCTGGGCAATGGCCTCCCGTTGCCCAGGGGCCAGCTCTGGAAAACCATAGGCCCAAGCTGGATCGGTGCGATGGGCCGTACTAGCATCCAAAATTTTAACCGTGGAACTGGTCACCAAACCCACCACCTCACGGGCTGCCCCATCGGGCAAACAAAGAATTGCCACATCCACCGAATCCATGAGCCTGGCCCGCTCCGCCACATCCTTGCGCTTAGCCGGATCAATACTCACAACGGTGACATCCTCGCGTTGAGCCAGACGGGAATAGATCTGCAAACCGGTTGTACCGGCTTCACCATCAATAAAAACCCTGGGCTGAACCATGACAACTCCTGTGAATCCCGCAACACTGGATGTCATTCTAAACCCGCTACCCCAGCTATTCAATCGGGCATTCTGATGGATAACATGCGATAACTCTCAACAGGTCAATGGTTTCTCCCAACGCTCTACAAAAAACGACGCCCCGGCTTCGCAATCGCTACAGTGTTCAAACAACCCTAGGGGCACGGCTGGGACGGAGAACACTATTGGGCTTCGACCACAGCAACAACAGTCCAGTGGTCATCAAATATTTATGTTTTGACGATCCGCTTCAGCCCAACGACACTAAGCGCTTTCAAGAAGAGATTGCGGTTTTAAAAGTCTTAGATCATCCCGCTATTCCAGCCTATATAGATAGCTTTGACATCAATCAGCATGGCTACAGTGGCCTGATGTTGGTGCAAAACTACATTGAAGGCCAATCTCTCTACTCCTTGATTCACGAACAAAAACCGTTTAGCGAATCGGATGTGCGCCATCTGGCCCGCCACGTCTTGGACATCCTGGACTACCTGCACAGCCAACAGCCCTCCATCATCCACCGCGACATCAAACCCAGCAGCTTGGTGCTCACCCCTGGCACCAGCTCTAGCCTGGGAAAGGTCTACCTAGTAGACTTTGGCCTAGTCCAACGGGCCCAGGAACCCCAGACAGTGGCCGATGAACCCATCTTGATTTCAGGCACACCGGGCTATCGTCCACCGGAACAGTTAGGGGACCGGGCGGTAGCCGCCACGGACCTGTATAGCCTGGGGGCGACCCTGGTGCATGTGGCCACGGGCCAACATCCCAACACATTGCCCCAACGAGGACTACGCATTTTATTTGGCCAAGAGCTGGGACACATGAGCCGTCCCCTCAAGGCTTGGTTACGCTGGTTGACCCAACCCAAACAACATAAACGCCCCATCTCAGCCCAGGCGGCCCTCCAAGGCTTAGAGCAAGCAGATGAAATCTTTAGCCCGACCCACCGCCTATCCCTTATCAGCCTGAGTCAACGCTTCCAGCGAGCTATCCTAGAACGAATGGCCCCGGCGAATACCGACCTCAAGATTCTGGAATATAGCCAAACCTTGGAAGTGATTTTTCCACCCCTGGGCTGGCGAAACGTTCGCTTTGGGTTGGCCCTAGGTAAAACCCTACTGGGCGGACTGAGCATAGGACTCAGCTGCCTGGGGTGCCTGCACCTATGGCCCCAGCTCACGGGCTTTTGGCAACATCTATTGGCCATCATTATTGGGTTGGGATGGATTCAGCTGAGCCTGAGGGTCAGTTACCAAGGCTTTAAAGCGGTCCTGACCTCGCTCTTTCAACAGATGAGCATTCAATTATTGCCGGATATTATTCTGCTGGGCTATCGGTTTCCCTGCCGTCCCGTGCGCTATGAAATCAACACCTACAAACAGGATATTCAAGACATTGATCTCCAACCGGGGAGTTCCACCATCACCTTTCACCTGGGCCATAACCGCACCGTCATCGGCAAGGTAAAGTACAGTTTCTCAGCCCAGTCCCTGGGGATAAGCAAATCAGAAATTAGATGGATCAACGATATTTTGCAACTGTGGCTGAAGCAGAGGGTGACTTCCACATAGGCCCGGCCGCTGGCATGGGCCCGCCCAGCCGCTTGCTATAGTTGACACACTAGAACGTATTGCCCCCTAACGCCCTGGCCCCATGCCCCAGTTTGCAACTGCCCAGGATCAGCGCTATGCCCAAGCGCTGATGCAGCCTGCCCTAATTCGCATTATCGACAATATCCGTAAGCAGCTAGAGGGCTCTGACTGGAAGGGGTCCTATCGGGATGACATGCTCTGGCCCCCCGACGCCACGGCTGAGCAAAAACAGCAGTACCTAGCGATCCAGGAAATGCTGGAAACCGCCACACCGGAAGAGCATGACCAACTGCAAGCCACCCTGTCCCAGCTGCCGTCTCCAGATCACCGCTACACCCTGTGCCTAAAAAAGCAGGATCAACAGCAGGAAATCGATGTTTGGCAGCTGTGCTATCGGCTGTGCAATACAGAGGACACCAGTGAGGGAGCAATCGCCATAGACCCCCGTTTGTTGGATCTAGAGCTGGGCGATATCGACTGGATTGCCTTGGATCAAAAGGCACAACGGGTGGTCAAAGGCGCATTTCAAGACCTCGACTAGTGGTCTGTTAACGCTAAGACTTAGGGACGCTTCGGCGACGATGGCTCGGGCAACTGGGTGCCACAGCACCGACAATACACCGCATCCGCTTCATGGCTGGACAGGCCACAGTCTTCGCAGCGAATCGTCGTCACCGACTGAATGCGGTTAATGTTTTGGATCAAGCTGCCTAGCTGGCTGGGAATCAGAGCAATGCCGGTCAAAATCATCATCACCGTTAATGTCCGTCCCGCCTCGGAAACGGGGGTAACATCGCCATAGCCAACGGTGGTCATGGTAACCACGGCAAAATACATGGCATCCAGGAACGTACCAAACACCTGGGGGGCAATGGGATGCTCCACCTGATAAATAGCTCCTGAATAGATAAAAACAATGGAAAACAGGGTGAAAACGATGCGGGCAATGATCAGCCCCTCGCGGCCCAACCATCGCTCCTCCGACAGGAATCGGGCCAGCTTGAGAATGCGCAACCAGCGAATCAGCCGCAAAGATCGGGTGTCAAACACGCCGACCAACACGGGCAAAATAGCCACCAAATCCACTAGGGCATAGGGGCTAATGGCATAGCGAAGAGGCCGCTCAGCCGCCCACAGGCGCACAACGTACTCAAGGACAAACGCGCCTAGGATCAGCCGGTCCAGCACCGCCAAAACGGCTCTGACCACCGGGGACAGGGGATAGGTATCTGCCACAAATAAACTGGCTGAGATCAAAATGAGGGCTGCGATCGCAATATTCACCCCCAGCCCCACACCGGTGGCAGCCTCCTCCAACTCAGCCCGTACCCGCTGCCGCAGAGTCGTTTCAGATTTCTCAGGCACCATCATGCATTTGAATATCCATCCTGATGAGTTTTACACGCCGGAGTTGACGCTGGTTCATCCAGCCCCCAAACTCAAATTTAAGCGCCCTATGCTCGTAACCATACAGTTCTCCCATGGCCGACAAACTTTTTGCAGTAGGCGACATTGTCACCGTCACCACCCAACCCCCATACCTCAAGACCGCCGACCCCATGCCCATGCTGCGCCCACCGGATCTAGTCACCCTGGGCGAGCAAGGCACCATCCTCGAACAAAAACTGGGCGGT